>CBDUZM010000056.1:0-11312 GCA_965371685.1 uncultured Spirochaetaceae bacterium
GGAGGCACATCCTCAGTCATCGTGGCAAGATCAACCTCCAGGGGCTGGCCCAGGTGCCGGGCAACGATCTTGGCCGTGGTGCCCCCGCATACGGCCAGCTGCCCCGGACGTACCACAAACTCCGAAACGAGTTTTTCGTCTGCGCTTTTTTCTTCCGGCGGGCCGGTCAATACCGTTGCCGCAAGTTTCCGCCGGATTTTTATTACCACAATGCTCACATCATCGCCGGGCCTTCCGGCATAGAGCTCGCTTACCGTTTCCGCGATCCTGTCAGCCAGATCCTCCGCAGTGAGATCCTGGTGAGCCTGGGCTTCCAGGTAACCGGCGGCCTGTTCCCATCCCCAACCCAGGGGGTAGACACCCCCGATACCCGCGTTGATCACACCGTCTGAAATAAAGATTACCCAGTCTCCGAAATGCAAATCCAGTCCGGACTCGTGAATGATCTTACCCCCAATGGTTTTTTCTTCATAAACAACGGGCTGGACCTTACGGTTATGGAGGAATATGGCATGCGGTGAGTCGAACTCGACCACACGCGCATATCCACGGCTGAAAAACTGGGCGATAGCAAAAGTACTGTACGCCAGCTTTCTTACCCTGTCCACAGGCAGGGTCTCGCTCAAAGTCTGAACCACTTCACCGAGAGGAAGATCATTATCGAGCATCTTCATGGCGATCCTGGTGGTCAGTGTAGCCAGGATGTTGGCTTTTACACCGCTTCCCAGGCCGTCGGAGAGCGCCAGGGTCACCGAATCGGGGTGGCGGGAAACCGCGATGCTGTCGCCGCAGAGCTCTTCGTCCTTTTTGTGCAACTGCCGGGTGCCCCACTCGTAGTAGAGCTTCATTCGGTGCTCTCTTCCTGGAAGAGTGACATAAGCTTGACGAGTAAGACTTTTGTTTCTCCCGTGGTTTCTCCCAGCAGCCTTGCAATCTCCTGGGCGGTTTTCATCTGCCGCGAAATAACCTCCTGTGCCCGCTGTAATGTCTGCGCTTTGATGTCACGCAGGTTTCTTTTGGCCTCCTCTTCGTCGGATATATCGATAAAGATACCGCAGTAAAGATCCTCTCCTTCAAGGGGGAAAATCCCCACCCGGTAGCTTACGTTGTGCTCGGGAATGCTCTCCTTGACCATCAGGTTCCCGCCTGCGGCAATGGCCCTTTCGAAGCAGTCGGAATGAACGAACTTTGCAGCAGGCTGCTCCAGTAGTTCTTCGGAGGCGCAGTCGAACATATCCCTGAATGCAGGATTTATAAAGTGAATATTGGTGTTTTTGTCTACCAGGAGCACTCCGTTCGGTGTATGCTGCAAAATAGCGTCTACGTGAGTTCCGGTTCCCTGGTTATTATTCGGTTCCATACGCTTTTCAATCCCGGCCTGCCTGCCCTGTATCAATGTTTACGATTTTCTGTTTGAAAGTACTGACCGCATCTTCCACAGTGACGCTGGTGAACGGCTGCTCGTTGATCTGCCAGTTGATACCTTCACCGCATCGTTCCATGCAGAACGAGCCTTTCAGCTCTACCTTATCCTCCAGACTATGCTCCTTCAGAAGCGCGTTGAAACGCATGATAAGGTCTCGGGCGCCTTTGATGTGGCATGAACTGCCTACGCACACGGTTACGGTAACCATCAGGCCTCCTGTGCTGTTACCATCTGCTCTGCGGTTTTCCTGCGTTTAGCCCGGTTAGACTCTTCCTCGTCTATGAACTTCAGCGCTTTGGTAGGGCAGGCTGATACGCATGCGGGTTCCTTACCTTCAGCCAGCCTTTCGATACAGAGGTCGCACTTCAGCACCCCCCTTCCATCGGCGCTGACCGTAATAACGCCGAAGGGACATGCCATGACACACATTCTGCAGCCTATGCAGCGCTCCTGATCGACCACGACAGGTTCCCCCGCTTTTTCACGGTGAACAGCCCCGGTCGGACAGGCGATTACGCATGCGGGCTCCTCGCAGTGTTTGCAGTTCACCGGGACTGCTAATCTTCCATACGCCTCCACATTAATCCTATATCCCGGTTTCTCCCCTGCAATAACAACGGCCTGCATATCCTTCGAAGAGGAGTGCGCAACTGCACAGGCCAGCTCGCAACTCCTGCATGCCATGCATTTTTCAATATCGACGCTTATCACTTTAGCCATAGTATTTCCCTATTCCTCAGGTTTAAAAGCCTGTTTGTACATCATGGGTTTCAGCTTGAGAGCCTTGCGCTTCTTATCGATATGGCGGAGCATTTTGTGAGCCGCTTCTATGGGATCCAGCTCAAAAGCCCACATTCCTCCGACCACGTCCTCGAGCTCCTCGGTAATGTATTTGTGAAGGTTTTTGCTGCCCAATACAGGAAGCGGATGCCCTATTACCGTATACACACCCGAAGCCACGAAGTAGAATCCGATGGATACCGCTTTTTCCGACATCCACTCCGGCGCTGCACCGGCAACGGGAAGCTGAGAAATGTCATCGCCAAGACCACCTTCCGCTACCACATTGGCAAGGGTTGTCAGTATCCGGCTGTTGTCGACGCATGATCCCAGATGAAGAACAGGAGGAATACCGACGGTGCGGCAAATTTCCTGCAGCCCTTCACCGGCATGTTTGAATGCGGTTTCCGGCTGAAGGAGGCCGTGCTTGGCGCAGGTAATGGCGTTGCATCCGGTGGTTACTACGAGGGTATCGTTCTTTATGAGCTCTTTCACCGTTTTTATATGAAGCTCTTCGTACTCCACGTTCGGGTTGGAACACCCTACCACTCCTGCGGCGCCGCGAAGTCGTCCGGCTATAATGGCATCGTTCAGCGGCCTGTAGGTAGACCTGTACTTCCCGCCGAGGAATTGGAAGACAGATTCGCTTGTGAATCCGCCTACGAGGGTTTTTGTGTCTTTTGGGATAAAAATCTTGTGGTTGTTTCTGTTGGTGAAATTGTCGATCGCGGCTTCCACGATTTTTGTGGCGATATCCACGGCTCTGTCCTCGTGGAATTCGATGTGCCGCACATCAGGCATTTTTGCTTTGGGGGAAGTAGTGATCAGTTCCGTGTGGTAACAGCCGGCAACACTGGTCAATCCGGGCATAAGACACTGGACATCCACAACCATAAGATCGACGGCGCCCGTTAGAATGGCAAGCTCCTGCTGCAAAAAGCTCCCGGCTACGGGGATACCGTGACGCATAAGGATTTCATTCGCCGTGCAGCAAAGCCCCGCTATGGTTATTCCCTTTGCGCCTTTTTCCTTTGCCTTATTGATCAACTCTTCCTTCTGCGAGACAACGGCTATTATATCGGAGAGGGTAGGCTCATGACCGTGCACGACAAGGTTGACATTGTCTTTCTGCAGGACCCCTAAATTCGACTCGGAACGAATAGGTTTTGGTGTTCCGAAGAGAACATCGGAGATCTCCGTTGCCAGCAGAGAGCCGCCCCAACCGTCACCAATGGCAGCGCGCATCCCCTGCTGTATTATATTCTTATAATCGGTGTCCACTCCAATGTGGGTGCGGTGCATGATCTCGACTATTTCCCTGTCAATGGCGCGTGGATATAATCTCTTTTCTTTCCAGAGCTTCTGCCGAGCATCCGGCGCCATGGAGGTGATCTTCAGGATTCCTTCCTGCTGCCCGAACTCGTTAAGCGCCGCCCTGGCCACGTCGGCGCCGATTTCGCGGATATCTCGGTTTTCCGTCTTGATCCCGTAAATCGAGGCTATCGCCTTCAGCTTGGTTTCGTCCTTTATCTGGTAGTCGGCGTCGGGGTTAGTGGAAGCCATTAAAAGGGTATGGGCGATATCCCGTCCGTGGTCGGAATGGGCAGCCGCTCCGCCTGCGATCATCCTTACCAGATTCCGGGCTGCAATGGTGTCGGCGTTTGCCCCGCAGACGCCGGCCTGAGGCCCTTCTCCGAACGGATCTATCCTGCAGGGGCCCATGCTGCATATCTTGCAGCAGATGCCCATCTGGCCGAAGCCGCATTGGGGCTGCATGGCTTCCCACCTGTCCCATACTGTTTCGATGCCTTCCGCCGCTGCCACATCCATCATTTGTTGGGAGGCTTTATCCGCATATGTTAATTTTTTAGCCATCAATTCCTCCTGTATAATATTCGAGATTTGCCTATCGCAGGTTTCACCCGCAACCCAATAAATATTGAATTAATAAAAAGAAAATGTGCGGGTGAAACCGCTAGCGGCTATCATATCACCGATTTTCCCAATATTTGGTTAAAATTTATTGAGTAGTTCTCCTATCCTTTCCAACGGTTCCCCGTCAATGCTCATTGCATTCACCCGGCCCATATCTATTTTGCGAATGGCATCGGAATAGGGGATAAAGCCGAGAATTTCGAAGTCTTTTAAACTAACGGTTAGAAACTGCTCATCGTCCCCGTTTTGTATTTTATTGCCGATTATTCCCAACTTTTTTATGCCTATATCGCCTGAAAGCTTTTTTATCCGCCGGGCGGTTTCGACGCTTGTCTGACTGGGTTCGGCAATAATGATCATCCTGTCCACACCCAACGCGGTGCCTCTGCCCAGGTGTTCTATTCCTGCCTCCATATCGAGAATGACCCACTCTTCCCTGTTGATTATCAGATGGGAGAGCAGGCTTTTAAGGAAGGCGTTTTCCGGGCAGGCGCAGCCTCCTCCTCCTCTCATAACAGTTCCCATAACCAGGATTTTTACTCCTTCGTGTTCCAGACAGTATTTTTCAGGGATGTCGTCCACCTTTGGGTTCATCTTGAAAAATGGCGCAGGCTTTCCCGCTTCGGTCCCGGTTCTCTCCGCGATGAGCTCTTTCAGCTCCACAATAGGGGTTATGGTCTTTTCGCCCGGGACTCCCAGGATAGTAGCTGCATTCATGTCAGGGTCTGCATCGATCAGAAGCACTTTGTTCCCGGAATCTTTCAGGACCCGGGTCATTAAAGCTGAAACAGTGCTTTTTCCGACTCCTCCCTTACCTGTTACGGCTATTTTCATTACGCCCTCTGCTCTCAATAGAGCATATTCTCGCTTGAGTATATGCGTACGCATCCGCGATGTCAAATGATCTCGTGTATGCTGCACAAATATCATTGACAGATCGGAGTTACTCCTATATAGTAGCAGCATGCAAGAAAAAAGTGAAGGGTTTTTTAAGAATTTTAAAACTGCCTGTAAAGAAAACAAGCTGAAAGTGACTCCCCAGCGCCTGGAGATTTACAAAGAATTGAGCGGAGCGAAGAATCATCCATCTGCAGAGAAAATATATAGAAGGATAAGGGAAACATTCCATAATATATCGCTGGATACGGTAAACAGGACTCTGCTGAAATTTGCTGAGATCGGTCTTGTGGATATTGTGGAGGGATCGGGTGAGCCGCGAAGATTTGATCCCGATACGAAAAGCCATCATCATTTCATCTGCGCCAGGTGCAATAATATAGTCGATGTTTACAATCAGGATTTAGACAGGCTCAAAGTTACCGCCGGTATTCCGGAGGCGTACACAATTATCAGCAAGAGAGTGGTTATTCACGGTATCTGTGAAAGGTGCCGTAACAAATAATGGTTTTTAGGAGTGACTCATGAGTAAAACGGAAGAAAATTTAAATGCGGCATTTGCCGGGGAATCCCAGGCAAGGAACAAGTACACCTATTTTGCCTCGGTAGCGAGGAAAGAAGGCTACCATTACATTGCAAGGATCTTCGAAGAGACCGCCCTGAACGAAATGAGGCATGCAAAGGATGAATTCAGGCTGCTGGACGGTATCGGTGATACGACGGCCAATTTGAAGGAAGCCATTGCCGGAGAGAACTATGAAACGACAACCATGTATCCCGACTTCGCGAAGGACGCGGAGGAAGAGGGAAATTCAGAGGCGGCGTATCTGTTCAGGCAAATAGCGAAAATAGAGGCCCACCACAGGGACAGATATACGAAACTCCTGGAGATGATGGAAGCCGGCACGGTGTATAAGAGGGAGAAGCCCATTAAATGGAAGTGCAGTGTATGCGGCTACATTCATGAGGGAACAGAGCCCCCGGAGCAATGCCCATCTTGTAAACATCCGAGAGAGTACTACGAACCGGCCAATCTCGACTTTTAAGAAGGGATTCTACTCTTCACCCAGTTTGACGGCCTGATGAATTCGAATTCGCGAAGTGATGAGGCTCAGGATGGAAAGACCCACGATCAGCATCAAAGAGATGACAGCGTAGATTTTTATATAGTCACCGGGATTGGCCACAACTTTAAATGGGGGTATCTGGGTAGCGGCGCTGTGTACAACCTGGAGAAGCGGCACGAAAAGTTCACTCGCAATTCCGCCGATCACGCTGCCCATAAGTATAGGAATGCCCGATACCAGGATCTGCTCACATGTTAGTATGCCTATGATCTTTCCCTTTGAAAGGCCTATGGCCCGAAAAACTCCGAACTGCAATGCTCTCCCTTGAATAGAGATAATCCAGTAAATGAGAAAGCCAATAATAGTAATCGCAATAGTCACGACAAACCCAAGGGTGAGTGAACCGTTCGTTCCCTGGAGCATGGGATCGTTTTTCCGCTTGATGATATCCTGATCCGCGTCCACCAGCTCTTCAATCTTAAGACCCTGCTTATCGATATCCTCGTAAACTTCACTGCTGGTAGCGCCTGGCTCTTTCTTAAGCCATACCTCGTATGGTTCCAGGGCCATTTTGGCGTGAATGTAGGGAAGGTTGGCAACGATGAGCTTCGGAGCGGAACCTGTCATCGATCCGACAGGGTTATATGTCGGCCAGTAATCGATAAAGGCGTATACCGTCCCCTCCAGATATCCCTGGCCTTCCCACTGAAACCATATGGATTCTCCCAGCTCTATATTGTGTTCGGTTTGAAAAGAACGGGACAGCAGCACCGCTGTCGGATCCTGTGTCAGAAGATTCAGATACTTATACCAGTGATAGGGGAGAAGATCGTGCCGAAACCAGGCGGTGATTCCGAACTCATGGGGAATGATTGCCATCAATCCTACATTACGGATCCATTTTCCGTCAGGGGACTGGACAGCGATACTTTTCTTTATGAAAACTTTAGTGGCCGATTCGACTCCCGAAAGCATAGTATATGGAAGAAATGGCGGTTCTTTATAGATGACAGCTTTCTTGATTGGCAGGTCTTGCGAGAAATCTGCTGCCCCGCCCGGCATTTCGCCGCCCTCGATGCCGGCTTTCGGTGGTTCGTTGCTTTCCCATTTCGCCTGGAGGGTGATATCCGCCCCTCTCTCATAAAAAATTTTTTCTTCAGTGTTTGCGTTAAGCGTTCGAGCGGCCCCGGCGTTAAATACACCGATGGCTAAAGTCAACATGAGGAAAAGCATAAGAAACTGATCGTGGCTTCCGGCTCTTCCTACTCGAATCAGCGAGCTGTAGAATACAGGGGACCACACCCTTCTCCCTGTCCAGAAAATTAATCTCACCAGGTAGGGGAAAATCCTGAGAAAAAAGAGGCCGGCGCCAAGAATAAAGAGGGTGGAAATAAGGTAGAGCAGGGGATCGATGACCAACTCCGTGCCGGATGCCCCGGTAAGCTCCAGGGTCGTCTGTCTAATATGGTATTGGTACAGTCCATAGCCCGCAACCGCCAGGAGGATGATATCGAGAAAGATCTTTTTCCACAGGATTGTTCTGCCGAACCTGGCTTTTTTCTGTTTGTGGAGCACAATGGTAGTGCGCGAGGCAAGGTATGCAGGTAAAAGCATGGCTGCCATGAAAATCGTCACGGCCCAGAAGGAATAGAAATAAGCCTTGAGACTCAGGCGGAGAGGAAGAGCGGTTCTCTGAACGAATTCTAAAAAGCCGTTGGAAGTGCCCAGGATTTTGCATAGAAAGAGCCCGAATGGCGGACCGGCCAGGAGGGCCAAAAAGCCCAGCATAAAGCTCTCAAGCAGGTAGCTTGAAAATACCTGATATCCGCTGGAACCCCTGCTCTTGAAAACAGCGATCTCGTTTTTTTCACGTTCCACAATCAGCTGAGATACCATAAACACGTAAAAGGCCAGCATAAGCAGAATGGGAACCTGAAGCACCCATAGGGTAATCCTTATCTCCTTCTCCCTCTCCTTGTATTTTATAAGGATCGGGATAGCCGGTACCTTGAGGTCCGGCATCCACAGCTGTTTTATGAATCTTCGCTGAGATTCATATGCCTCTATGATATCCCCCGCGGAGTCCATAGATAGCTTGTGGTAGTCGAATGCGTAATCCCACTGTACGGTGAAAGGCCAGGATATATCTTCTTTAAAGATACGTTCATTGAATAAGGAATAATCCATAAAGAAGCTCGAGCTGAAGTAATTAAGGTACTTAAACCAGAAGGGATCTCGTTTGTCCTTTACCGTGAATACTCCGACAATCTTTACCTTGTAAAGTATTGCTTTCTCGGTGAGTATGTCTGACACCAGGTAGACTTCGTTGAGAAGAAGATCGAGCTTCTGCATAGCCTGTTCGGTTACAATAACCTCGTACGTTTCATCTGTTTGCTGCATGCTGTACAGCCTGCCGTGGAGAATGTTGATATGATCGGGAAGGCCCTGTATAACTTCCAATTTAACAGATCGATATTTCGGCTTTTCTTCCCGCTGAACTGCGGGCTCCGCCTTTAAATAGTCCCGATAAATATTTTTTGTATGGGACAATATGGGAATCTTTACAAAAGAAGAAACACTCTCAGGGGACATCATGTTATCGAAGGTATGATAGAGTTTCATTACATCCCGATCTTCGTGGAGCGGATTGAAATTGGCTCTCAAATTATACCGGCCGGGAAAGTAGTACGATTCCTCCTGAAAAATTTCGAGGTCCCTGATGAGCATGCGCTGCAATACACCGTCGGTATAGATGGGAATGGCGGCAACCATGGCAACGGCGATTATGGAACCTACAAGAAGACAGAGAATCATCCAGGGGTTGCTCATCATCTTTCGAATAACCAGCACGAGCATAGTATTCTCTCCCTTTCCTACCTCAATATGACCTTATCACCCACTTCCAGCCCCTTTACTATCTCCATCTCTATCGGAGTCTCTATACCGATCTGCACATCCCGCTCCTCTTTTAAATCGTTTACCAGTACCTGGACGTACCGGCGAACCCCATAAGACTTGACCAGCCTTCGCGGAAGTACGATGACATCATCTTTTTTCGCCAGGGACAGATTGATACTCGCAGAGGCGCCGATTTTCACATCCGGAGGAAGATTCCCGACTTTAATGCGAATTTTATCCCGAAGGCTGTCATCCGCGTCGAAGGGAAGATTGGCGGGAGTCATTACGACGATACCTTTCAACTCCTCCTCCTTGATTTTGACATCCACTTCGACTCCAAGGATGAAGTTGTCTCTCTGAATCCCTGCGTATTGAAGCTGGAGGTTCCAGGGCTCTGCCACCGTTACCATGGTGCGATATGCATTGATGTAGTCGCCTTCCAGGAGTTTATAATTCACGTATACGACCCGGCCGTCTATAGAGGCGTAAAGCCTTGAATGCTCGAGCTCTCTCAATAGATCGTCGAGTTTCATCCCGGCAAGCTCCACATCGATGGATGCCTGGATTACGGCAAAGCGGTCATCCAGACTCTTTTTCTGTTTGTCATAATTCAGCTCCGCTTTTTGCAGTGCGAGTTTCTGATACCTGATCTGGTTTTCCAGCTCCTGAACCATTTTATTGGCTGCCGCGGTTCCTTCCAACGAAGAGAGCTGTTTGGCTTCTTTAAGACCGGTTTGGAGGTCCTCGAGCCTGAGCCGGGCGGACTCCAAATCTATAGACGCTAAAATAAGGGTCGATCGATCATCAGCCTGGGAAGCCAGTTTCTCGTAGTTGGTTTCGGCTTTTCGCAGCATCAACCGCTGCTGCTTTATCTCACTCACAAGGTTTTCAGTGTCCAACTCGGCGAGGAGATCGCCGGCTTTTACATTGTCTCCTATGCTGGTGTAGACTGCGAGAAGGCGTCCCCCCCTGTGCTTGAAGTAATGGTTTGCCTGGCTGACGGAGACAAAGGTCCCCTGCGCAGATATCTTTTTCTCTATCGATCCCCTTTTCACTTCCAACACCTCATACGTCACCTCGGGCGTTTTCATCAGGGGAGGCGCCAGGATTTTTTCCTCCCTCGGGAAGAGATAGCAGCCGATCAGTGGAGCTGCCAGGATGCATCCTGTCAGCAGCTGAGTCATCTTTCTTATCATATACCCTTACCTCCGAGAGTTACTTGCTGCCGTAATATGTAAACAGACCTTTTCTCTTTTCGGGCTCATGCATGGGGCAGGGTTAAACCTTTTTTCAGGTATTCCTCAAATTGGTCGGCAGGAACAGGTTTGCTGAAATAGTAGCCCTGCATTATATCGCATCCCATCTCCCGTAAAAGATCGATCTGCTCTCTGCTGTTTACACCTTCGACGAGAGGAGTCCTGCCCCGGCTCCTAACCATATCGACGATGTTCTTAAGAAATTTATAATCTTTTTGATTCTCCACCATGTGGTCGATAAAGACTTTGTCAATTTTAAGGATCTCTGCGGGGATCCGCTGTAAATAGCTCAGGGAGGAATGCCCTGTGCCGAAATCATCGATAAATATATCGATTCCCCTTTCTTTTAACAGAAACATCTTCTTGATTGTATTTTCAGGATCGCCCATACTTTCAGTTTCAGTCAGCTCCAGCTTCAAGTATCCTGGATCGAGGTTGGCGGCTTTTTCCAGCGCTGCATCGACAGTTTCTAAAAGGCTCTCATCGTTAAATTCTTTTGCGGAAAGATTGACGGAAGCGAAAATGTCGTATTTTTTTGATACCCACTTCATAAGCTGCTGGCAGACAGTGTAAAGGATCCACCTTCCGATGGGTATCAACAATCCCGTTTCCTCGGCCAGAGGGATGAATTCCATAGGAAGAAGCAAACCTCTTTTCGGATGATGCCATCGGAGGAGAGCCTCGGCGCCTAGAATTTTTCCTTCAGCATTGACCAGGGGTTGATAGAAAAGGTTGAATTGTTCTCCGTCAAAGGCTTTATGTAGATCGCTTTCGAGGTTTATCCGCGCAACGGCGCTATCATGCAGGGGTTTGTTGAACAGGAGAAAACTCTCTTTTTTTCTTCCGGCTTCAGTCAGGGCGGAGGCTGCGTTCATTATAAGGACATTTTTCTCGTTTCCGTCGTCGGGATACACCGAGATCCCTATACGGCAGGTAATGAAGATCTCGCAATCCTTATACCTGTATGGTATGGAAATATTGCTGATTATTTTTTGCGCTACCCTGGCGGCATCGGTGTTTCTGCTTATATTGGTAAGCAGCACGGTAAGATCT
>CBDUZM010000057.1:0-11296 GCA_965371685.1 uncultured Spirochaetaceae bacterium
ACGGTAATTCCGAGCAGGGAAAGAATATTCATGGTTATTCCGGCAAAGTACATCAAGGCGAAAGCGGCAACAACAGAAATCGGAATGGCAACAGAGACTATTACCGTGGACCTGAGATTCCGAAGAAAAAGAAGTAGAACAATAATTGCAAGCAGCCCTCCCTGCCACGCAGCACGGCCCACACCTCCAATGGAATCAAGCACACTCAAAGATTGATCTGTTTCAATCTCTACAACGAGAGAAGGCGGGAGCAGCTTCTTCAGGCGCTCCACCTCGGCCTTTGCTTTGCCATTGACATCCGTCGTATTGTGCCCGGGCTGCTTTCGGATCAAGAGCTGGACACCGTCATAACCACCTGCGCGAAGAAACTGTTTTCTTGTCTGCTCCCCAAGCTCAATTTCCGCCAGATCCCTTAGGTATACGGGCGTCTTCTCCCGATATGCCACGAGCGTCCAGCCGATATCATCGATGCTCTCGAACTCTCCAAGAGTACGTATTACCAGATGCTGATTTTCGAGGTTAAGGGTTCCTCCCGGCAGATTGATGTTTTCTCCCTGGAAAACGCGCAAAACATCGGTAATTGGAATATTCAACTTGGCCAATGTATCCAGATCCAGCTTGCAGGTGATCGCCCTCATGCTGCCTCCGAAGATCTCCACCGCAGCCACCCCTTTAATTTTTTCCAGTTCCGGGACCACCTTATTCGTAATCAGCCTTCGAATATCCATCCCTTTGATCCGTGCGTAAAAATTAAATACAAGAGTAGGAAGCTGTTCCGGATTGAAACGGACGATATGCGGCCGGTCGACTCCTTCCGGAAAATCGTCCTCAACACTGATAATTTTCTCCCTGATTTCAGAAACAATGTTGTCCATGTCGGTTCCCCAGTTGAAGTTTACGATAATCAGGGTGACACCTTCGCTGGATGTAGATGTGATCTGCTTGACTCCGTTCAAAGCAGCCACGGCGTTTTCGATCGGACGGGTTACACCAGCCTCTATTTCCTCCGGGCCGACACCGGGATAGGTGGTATAGACAACGACGGTTGGAAAGGTGATGTCCGGAAAAAGCTCGAGGCCGAGGCGGGAGAGTGAAATCAGGCCCATCAGCAGCATTGCGGCAAACAGCATAGCGGTAGTCACAGGATGTTTAACAGCCGATTCGGTCAGCTTCATGGCGCCGCCAGCGTCCTTATCTCCTGGCCGTCCTCCAGATAAGTATTACCTTCTATGATGACCCGGTCATCCTTGCTCACACCATGAACAATCTGAACAAAAGAGGTGCTCTTCAGTCCCACCTGCACTTCTCTCATTTCAGCCTTTTCAAAATTCCCCTCTTCGAGGACGGCAACGAAAACCACTTCACTGTCGCTACGTTCGAGCAGAGCCGTAACAGGAACGAGCAGGGCATCTTCCTGCACTTCCAGGATTATTTCGGCATTAACGTACATACCGGGCCTGAGAAGAAGGGCGCCGTTTTCCACAACGATCTCCAAATCAAATGTACGGCTTGTCGGATCCAGGACGGTGCCGATATGTCGAATTTTCCCTACGAAAGGCGCCTGATCAGGATATGCGATAGGTAAAATTCTCGCTTCGAGCTCCTCCGGGTGAGCAACCAGCTCACTGTAATATTTTTCCGGAATCGCAATCCGGGCAAGAATGGGATTGTCCTGAATAATAACCAGAATGGGCATTGTCTGCCCCACCATATTCCCCTCATCCACAAAAATTTCGGCTACAATCCCTTCTTCGGGCGCTTTTATCTCCGCGTAATCCGCCTGAAGCTTGGCGAGATCATACTGCGCCTTCATGGCGGCGGCATTCGACCGCGCCATGGCCAGCTCTTCCTCGGTAGCTCCCTCCTCCATGAGCTTCAAAGTGCGTGCCGCGTTATCCACCGCTGTCTGAGCGGCTCTTAAAACCGCCTCCATTTCCTCGAAACGGGCTTTCGAGACAGCCCCCTTTTCGTATAACCTCTTCGTCCTGTCGTGATTTTCCTGCGCAAGGGAAAGGTCCTTCTCTACTTTGTCTGCTATTGCCCGGGCGTTTTCAATCTCCTGTTCCCGTATGCCTTTCAAAGCTTTCTCGTATTGGGCCTCCGCCGCCTGCCACAAGGAATAAGCCTGATTCAGTCTGAACATGAGGCTCTCATCCTCAATGAGTGCGAGCCTCTGATCTTTTTCGACTGATTGGCCGAGATCCACCAGGATGCGATCGATCTTGCCTGTTATTTTTGAAAAAACTGTGATGGTTTTTTCAGGGATTAAATTCCCTGAATACCGTATGTTCCTCTCTATACTGCTTCGGAAGGGGTACATGACCCTTACGGGCACGCCGCGGACAGGCGGCGCCTCGTTTCTGACAAATAATCTTCGACCGAGAGTCAGCCCGATAAGAGCCAGGGGGACAGTAATGAGAATTACCAGAACAATCAGCCGCCTGCTCTTGCGCATCGTGCCTTCAATCCTACTGTAAATAGAGAACGGACACGAGCGGCCCCTGTATCATCAATCCCCAGGGATACCTTCCTTGAGCAGTGTCTCCGGCTATTCCGTCCCGGATGGAGCTCTCTTCGTTACGATAGGTGGAAACGTAAGCTTTGCCTAAATTGCCTTTTTCTGTTTTCAAGAAAAGAAACCAGACTTTGTCCTCGAAGAGCGAGATACCGTAGGGATTGAAACCCTGCGATGCATAGGATGTTAAAACCTCGTCGATCTGGGAAGAAAGGATACCGCTCTGAGTGATTCTCCACGATAGTATGGACCGATCGGTTTTAATGAAGAGGACATACAAACCCGATCCGGACCTTGAAATTCCCATGGGCAGCCATCCGTCCTGTATAAGGGAGCTGTACTCCGACTCCATCTTCAAAGGATCGGAAACCCGGTAAACCAGCCAGTTTTTAAATGGAATGCTTGAATCCTCCACATAGAGGATGTTTATAGCCCGTCCCTCATCGACTTCGAGTCCCACCGGCATAAAGCCCTGGCTGCATACTTCATCTATCTGCCTCTTAGTTTCCTCCATGTCAAAGGGATGAGCGGCAAGCCGGAAGGCACGCTCCTGGGCAGGCAGGGCAGCACACAGGACAAGGAAAAACAGGACTGCTGTAACTATTGGTTTTATCATTACTCTCCTCTCCACCCCACCCATTATATCAGCTTTGAGCCTGAATGCCTAATAGCGGCGGCGTTCAGGCGTTCACAGCTAACTTGACCAAAGAGTAAAATTGACATTACACTGGTACTCCCTATGAGCAGGCGAGCATTCATCACAGATATCGATACAACCCTGGGAGCCGCACTGGCCCGTCTCTACATAGACAGTGCCTGCCATGTTTTCGGCACAATTAATTCGCGCAGTCCCGGCGAGGCCGTCCTTTCACCGTCCCTCAAGAGCTTGAAGGAATCGGCCGGTGAATTACTTCATATAGAAACCTGGCGCCGGCACTCCCCGGTCAGCGCTAAAAACATGATTCTCAAAGCTCTTACCCGCTTTGATGTTATAGATGAATTCCTTTTGATTGGGAATCCTTTCCATTCAGCACCGGCGCTTCACAGCATGGAATTCCGGCTGCTGGACAAGGAGGTAGACAGCTGGATTAAGGGAAATCTTTTTCTCCTGAGGGAAATAATGGTTTACACTCTGGAGAGAAATTCAGGAATCCTGACCCTTATATGCCTGAACCACAACCATCCTGAATCGTGTCTGGAGGAAACGATAAGACAGGGCTTTCTCGCGCTGGCAGAATCCCTTTTCAAGACTTACAGCGATAAAGACATCACAATAAACGCCTTTGAGTCTCAACCAGGGTTGATCGATGAATTCGCCGCATACATTTTCAGGCATATATCAGAACGGGGAAACAAGAGCTCGGGGAGGCTCTTTAAATACCGTAAAGGGCTTCTGTCAAACCTCTCTGCCGGTTAAAACGGTGTGGCGTGATGCGTCTATCAGACTGCTAAAAGAGGGTCAAGCTTCTTATTTGAACACAACGACGTAGTCCAGGGGCTCATCCAGCATCAAAACCCGGATAAGAGGTATTTTAAAAAGAACGCTGTTTCCCAGCAGTTCCCCTCCCGTCTGGGATATGATCTTGCCTTTGACATTTATATGCAGCTCAATATGGGACTCTTTTATAGCCGGAGGGCCTTCCTCTCCAAGAGCAAATTCAATCATTTCCAGGTATTCCTCTTCGGTGGTCCCTTCATTCTCTTCCGGGCTGAACATCTGAAAAAAGGGATTATCCAGAAAGGTTAGAAAACGCGATACCTGGGCAAAGTTGTCTCTATCCAGATGAAAACTGAATGTTTTTTCTTCCCCCTGCCGGTCGAAAGAAATAATGCCCGCTTCTGTCAGGCCGGTCTCACCTTTGAAAACCTCTTCCACTTCCTGAAAAATGAATGCCCCCTCGAGAATCTCAGGCGATGGAGATGACAGGCTCTTCAATTGCACGTTCGGCTTTTTAGCAAAATCCTCTCTTATTTTTTCCAGATCGAAGAGCTTTCCGTCGGCTAATGCCTCGTTTTCACCGGCAAAATCAGCCAGGTCGATTATAACCTCGATGAAAAAAGATTGGAGCTCAATTTTGAACTCAACAGAGCCGGATCCGTCCACACCGATAGTTGCCTCGTTCTTTATCATGCAGGATGACAGGAAAACAACGAGAATTAAGCAAAAAATATACAAATAATGACGTTTCACTATTAAACCCTTTAGAGAAGATATACCTTTATAGCGCCTAACTTCCCTTTTATCAAGGCGCTTCGATGTCTAAACGATTTGGTGCTTCAGTGCTTCATGCTTCGGCGCTTCCGGTACATTGACACCCACGCCTTACTCCTTATAAAATGGCGCCTTAAGAAGTCGCAGCCGGATAATCCGCTGCCACATCCTATATATCATTATAACACAAAAAAAAAGGATTCCAATGCATGAGCCGATCGCTTACCGCCTGCTGAATTTTTCTCAGAAACACGCAGTTCCAGTGATGGTTATTACGGCGGCGTTGACTCTGGTAATGGGTTATTTTGCCCTGCGTATTGAGATAAACCCCGATATCGAAAGCCTTCTACCGGACGATGAAGAGAATATCCAACTCATGGAGAAATACGGGAAGAGCGGTGAATACTCCGATTATCTCATGGTTGCTGTGGAAAGCGACAATCCTTTCACATTAGAAGGCTTGCGCTCCTTCGGAAATGCAATTCAGAAAATCGGAGACCTGCCCAACATACGCCCCTTTATCAATCCTTTCAATATGATCACCTTTCAGAAAAGCGGCAAGAAGCTGAATATAGTTAAGGTTACGGATAATGGCGGTCCTCCCCGGAACGAGGAAGAGCTCGCTCGATTCAGAGAAAACATCGTGAACGATCCCTTTGCTCGTAAGTTAATCATTTCTGACAACGGGAAGATGCTCAGCGCGATTTTCGGCACAAAAAAAGTACAAGGGTATCGACCTGAAATACTCACGCTCCAAAGTATAATATCGGAGCTTGAAGATCACTATAAGGTTTATATTTCAGGCCTGGCAATGTCTACATATACGGGAATCCTCTACGTAAAGAAAGATCTACCCAGGCTCCTGAGCATCACGGCGGTTCTTATTCTTCTTATCTACTATCTGGGCTTCAGGGCTAAAAGGGCTGTTATTCTGCCTATGGTCGTGATCAGCTTCGGCACTATATGGTCTATAGGATTCATGGGACTGCTGCATTACCCTCTAACCGTTATCAGCATTGCCACGCCGCCGCTTGTTCTTATTCTGGGCAGCTCCTACAGCATCCATATTCTTAATCAATACTACCGTGAGGGCGCCAGACGTTCTTCCGACAGTATGTGGATTACCCGGGCAGTCGCACATGTTAATCGAACAATAATGCTGGCATCAGCAACCACTGTAATCGGATTCGGCAGCCTGCTCGCTACTACGACCAGGCAGAGCCGTCAATTCGGGATTTCCACGAGCGTCGGTATCATCTCCTGTGCTCTTCTCTCTCTCTTCTTTTTACCTGCCGCCATCTCCCTGATGAAACCTCCCACAAACCGCCAGAGTAAGAAGGTGTTGGAAGGAACTATCAGCCGAGTTATGAATACCTTGAGCCGTTTTGTGCTTCGTTACCGTATACTCGTATTTGCAGCTGTCGGGCTGACAGCCGTAGCTTTCGGTTTCTCCCTGAAGCATATCAAGCACCAGACAGATTATGTCGCTTACTTTCCTCCGCATGAGAAACACGTACAGGACACAATCTACACGGCCGAGCACCTTAGCGGATTTCAGCAAATTCAGCTGACACTTACCGCTCCGGAAGATACGAAGGACTATTTCCTCGATCGAGAAGTACTTGAAAAAATATCTCGATTCGAGGATAAACTGAAATCACACAAGGATGTGGTTTATATGGCCTCTTTTGTCTCTTATCTAAAGCACTTGAACCGGATCATGACAGGAGACTACGCCATACCGGAAAAAAGGGGATTGATACTTCTGCTTTCACGCTATATTAAAACTCTGTCCTCCTACAATTCAGAGGACAACAGTATGATCGGAGCACTGGCCAACGCGGATTTCTCACAGCTATCTATATCCTTCCGTGTTTATAATTCAGAGGATAAACACTATCTCTTTGAAGACGATTTGCGGGAACTTGTAGAAAATGTTAAGACCGATATGCAGGCACTGCTCGATCCCGCCACTAACCCGGAGCTCTGGGGCAGCAGCTTGAGATTTCTTACACTTTCAAAAATCACCAACCGCGACCAGCGGATATCCATGCTAATTTCGATCATCCTCATTTTTACCATCACCTCCATTGCCTTCAGATCTCTGCGGTACGGTTTCTGTTCCCTGTTCCCTCTGGTTACCGGCATCATGACCAATTTCATAGCCATGGCCCTGCTTAAAATTCCATTGGACATGACTACTGTCATGGTAACGAGTGTGGCAATCGGAGTGGGTGTGGATAATTCAATTCACCTCCTCATTCAATTCAGAAAACAGCATACTCTGTTTCCCAACGATATTTCGAAAGCCCTTTCCAATACTCTTACCATCACTGGCCGGCCTATCCTCCTGACCACGGCCTCGATCGTAGGCGGTCTCCTGGTGCTGACTTTCTCCAGCTTCCGCCCGATTATCTACTTCGGCATCCTGGTATCCATAACCCTGTTCGCCACTGCGATCGGATCGCTGGTTGTGCTGCCTGTGATTCTCTCCATGGGCCGGAAACCCCGCTTCGACTGATTAGTTATGTTGGAATCGAACCACACAATCATATACTCTGATTCCAGAGACCTGGCTTTTCTGCCCTCCGAGAGTATTAATCTCGTGGTCACCTCTCCTCCCTACCCGATAATAGCCATGTGGGACGATCTGTTCGGAAAGATGAATCCCTGTATCTTGGAAGCTCTGGAAAATCACGACGGAATGAAGGCTTTCGATCTCATGCATTTGGAACTGGACAAGGTATGGTGCGAGCTGTACCGTGTTCTGACAGCCGGCGGTATTGCCTGCATTAATATAGGCGACGCAGTAAGGACACTGGCAGGGCGGTTTCATCTATATTCAAACCACGCCCGAATCCTGATGTGCTGCATAAACCTGGGTTTCGACGTGCTTCCCGCAATTCTGTGGAGAAAGCAGACAAACGCACCCAATAAATTTATGGGGTCGGGCATGCTGCCCCCCGGAGCTTATGTCACCCTCGAGCATGAGTACATCCTGATACTGAGAAAAGGAAACAAGCGGGTCTTTTCCGGTGCGGGTGAAAAGAGGAAAAGATATGAGAGCGCCTACTTCTGGGAAGAGCGGAACATCTGGTTTTCCGACATATGGGATTTCAAAGGAGTAAGGCAGAGCTTGAACCATTCCCGGGAGAGAAGCGGAGCGTTTCCCTTTGAATTGGCCTATAGACTCATCAATATGTATTCCTGTGAAGGAGATACCGTTTTAGACCCTTTCCTGGGTACCGGAACGACAACCCATGCCGCCATGGCATCGTGCCGCAGCAGTATAGGAGTCGAAATAGAAGATGGTTTAAGCGAGCTTCTTCCGGATAATCGTGCCGTTTTCACCGACAAATTGAATGAAGTAATTTATTCGAGGCTGCAGAATCATCTCCGGTTCGTCGGGGAATATGAAAAGGAAAAAAGGAAACTGGGCCATCGCAACGGATACTATGATTTTCCAGTCATGACCAGGCAGGAAACCGACATCAAGCTCCATTTTTTGGACCGCGTGATCCTTTTAAATAATCATAAGTTCAGAGTCCAATACGTTGAAAAACCCTCATTCACGCCGCCAGGCTTCTTACTGTGAACCCGCCGATGAAGCTCCTGTTTAACCCGTCATTCAGTCGTTATCGACTGCGACCGGTCGTTAGAGCCTCCGGCGTTTCCCGATCCAATTCTTCGATCCTTCTTACCAGGGCATCGGTTCGCTCTGCCAGCTCCGACCTGGTCTCCGCTTCCACAACGAGCCTCAGAAACGGCTCTGTATTTGATTTTCTCAGGTTGAACCACCATGAAGGAAAATCCAATCTGATCCCATCGATATCTGTTAACTCCCCTTCCCTGTATTCATCCTGTATGGCCTGAATTATACGATCCTTGTCCCCTACCCTGAAATTGATCTCTCCCGAGAAGTGATATTTACTGATACGTTTTATAAGCTCTGAAAAGGGGAGGGTTTCCCGCGAGAGAAGGTTCAATACGATGAGCGCAGCGATAAATCCCGAATCGCAGAAATAATTGTCCCTGAAGTAGTAATGGCCTGCAAGCTCGCCTCCGTAAATTCCGTTGGTTTCCCGAAGCAGCTTCTTTGCATTGGAATGACCGACTTTGCAAATAGTGGGATTCCCGCCGAGTAATCTCACGTACTCAACGACACTGCGGGAAGACCTTACATCGTAGGTAACAGCGCTCCCTGCAAGATCCGCCTTACGGGGACCTTCGAAAAAGTACCGGCCCAGAAAAGCAATGATAAGATCCGGGGAAATGAATAAACCCTTCTCATCTATAAACATGACACGATCCCCGTCTCCGTCGAAACAGATACCCAGATCGGCTTTTTTCTCAAGAGTACGCTTTTTCAGATCTTCAAGATTGGTTTCATCCAGAGGGTTGGGGGCATGATGGGGAAACCGGCCGTCCGGAACATCGTACATGGTAACAATGTCCGCAGGAATACCGGCTATAACATCTCTGATATACAGCCCGGCCATTCCGTCCGAACAGTCCACCACAGCCTTTATTCCCTCAATTCCCTCCTTGAACACCGCCAGGTGAGCCATATAATCCTTCCGGATATCCAGCCTGCCGATCGTACCTTTCACGGCGGCAGTCCTCACCGGGTTTTCGATCATCTTTTCCAGGTCAGCCAGACCGGTGTCGTAACCGACCGGAACGGCATTCCTGCCGGATATTTTCAGACCGTTGTACTCTTTCGGGTTGTGGGAAGCGGTTATCATGACGCTTCCCGGTATTTCGTAAAAAGCGGTGGCAAAGTAGACAGACGGTGTAGTGCATAATCCCGCATCTGTTACCTGGCATCCCGAATCCGTTATTCCTTCGCTGAGAGCATTGAATACTTCGTCGGACGAGAGCCTTGCATCACGGCCTACAAGAATTTTCTCCGCTTTCAGCAGAGAGGGAAGAAAAAAACCGATGCGGTAAACCGTATCTCTGTCCCACTCCTCATTATATATCCCGCGAATGTCATAAGATTTAAAAATGCTCATATTCACTCCTCCCGACCGGTAAATCTCTTTTACCCTTAAAATACCAATTTTAAGGGAATCTGTAGAGCAAAAAACGTGATATTTCTCCTCGATCTTCATTCCTCACACTTCACAAACCCTTCATAAAACCGCCACAGAGTATCGATATTTACATTCTATCTTAACAGCATGATCGAGCAGCAAAAGAGATTGACATCAAACCAACAAATTATCATACCCGGGAGGTGTGAGATGAAAAGAATTTCAATTATTGTATTGGCCTTCATGTTAGTGGGTGTTTTGGGAAGCTTTGCTTCTAATTCCGGAATGATGGGACGCGAAGTAGTCGAAATGGGCGCGCTGCAGACCATTGAAGGAACCCTTGTCGAGGAGGACGGTGAATGGTACCTGCAGGCCGGGGAAATCCTCTATGCGGTACATCTGGGCAATCACGACTTCATCGATTCCCTGGAAATGGACCTGAATGAAGGAGAGAGGGTCACTCTGCAGGGATTTGTCCAGGGTGAAGACATCGCCGCAGTAAATATCACGACCGGCGGCAAGACCTATCTCGTACGCTCTGAAAATGGCATGCCCCTCTGGGCCGGCAACGGTCAGGGACGAAACCGGCAGAGTGACGAGGGACGCGGCATAAATGGTTCGGGTAAAAACGGTCAGGGGAACAGCGGAAGCTGCGACGATGACTGCTCCGAAGAAGGCGACGGCGGGCATGGACCTAATAAAAGCTGAAAGGAGATAAAACGATATGGCAGTCATGGCGAAAATCAACAAGGCAAAGATCAACTATATTATTGACGTGATAATAGGCATCGGCTTTCTGGCTTCAGCCATTACCGGGATCGTTCTGCTCCTCAACGGGTCAGCCGGCTATCAGGGCGGGAGGAATCCTCGCTTCGTTAGCGAGGTCTTTATAATAAGTCGAAGCGCCTGGAACAGCCTGCATACCTGGAGCAGCGTGATTATGGTCATCGGGGTGTTTGCTCACCTGGTACTGCATTGGAAATGGATCGTAAGTATGACGAAGAGGCTGTTCAAGCACTCTGAAAGAAAGCTCAGGCCCTGCCCGATCGGAACATAAACAGCGCTACTTTGAGCAATCGGGTTTTATAAGCCGTCTCCAAACAGGTTGGAGGCGGCTTTTTTTATCCCAACTTACTGCTTACATCGTGTGTAAGTAAAATCCTATTCTTTTGAGCAACCCATTCCAATATCTTTGGATCGTCTGCTCCAGATAAACCTATATCCTGGACACGGACAATATCTAAATCCGCTTTACGCCGTAGCAATCCACGCACAATGTTGTTGTTAAAATTCTCATCGGCTGCAAGTTGGAGCATTTTTTAGCTATTTAGCCCGTCGCGCCAATAAGCTCTTGCGAATTCCTTTTTGATTGAAGTGCATTTCATTTTGTTTGCGGACTTTGTTAGCTATTTGCCGGCGTTGACGTAGATATGCCTCAATTTCTGACTGGTGCTGCAAGTAATAACCAATAACCGCATAAACATCAGCCAGATTTAGAGTCGGATATTGAGATACAATTTCCTCAGCTATAAC
>CBDUZM010000058.1:0-11253 GCA_965371685.1 uncultured Spirochaetaceae bacterium
TAATTTAGAAGAGACGATTGGAAGAAAGTATCCTGAGCAAATTGTGCTGGCAACGGCCAGGGTGAGTAAGGATAAGTATAACCCTATTACCCTCGGATGGACTATGATTACCTCCCACAACCCCTTCATGATGGCGATTTCCGTGGGAATAACACGTTATTCGCTGGAAGTCATAAGGAAGGCCGGGGAGTTCGTCATCTGCTTTCCATCAGTGTCAATGGCTGGAGATGTTCTCTTTTTCGGCACTCACTCCGGCAAGGATGTGGAAAAAATCAAGGAAAGGGACGCCGCCGTTCAGCCCGCCCGATCCTTTGACGGTGTTCTCTTCAGCGATGCTGTGGCCAACTTTGAGTGCACGCTGTCGTCGGAGTTAAGGACCGGAGACCATGTGATTTTCGTGGGAACGGTAGTATGTTCCCACATGAACGAAGATAAGGAAGCGACTCGTCTCTATACGGTAGGCGCCGGTTATAGGATGGGATCCGTCGAGGCAATCTTATGAAGAAACCTGATGAGCATTATAGAGCAGTCAGCTGGTGGCTGACCTGGCGTGATCTCGAATGGCCGGATGAAGGGATTGCAGATAAAATAAAGCGGCGTGCCGACCGGGCGGCCGAAGCGAGTGTGAACTGTGCCGTTATTTTCGGTACGCATTTCCGATGGGATTACATGCCTCTCTGGTCCAGGCTGCACGACATGTTTGCCTTTATTACCGACGAGCTTCATCAGCGGGATATTATGCTGTTCGATCATCATTCGGCGGTGCTGACCCACCGTCCACGGAATATGGAGGATGCCTGGGGCATATGGAGGCGGAATCGCCACCATGTGCCCTTCTACCCTTCCATTGATGAGGCGTCTCAATGGACCTTTGAAGGACAGCGTATAAACGACTGGCGCATGCTTGATGTTGAGACAGGAGAGCCTTCGTTCCTGCCATTCTATGTTGCCGAAGAGTTCTGTATGAACAATCCCCATTATGTAAAGGCTTATCAGGGCTACGTAAAGAGGCTTATAAAAGAGACCGGAATTGACGGCCTTATGAGCGACGACGGCATCTTTTATGACGGGTGGAGGGCCTGCGGGTGCCGGTGGTGCAGGCAGCGGTTTCAGAAGGAGTACGGCCATTCACTGCCGTCGACAGATGACCGGTCATTCTGGGGGAACAGGGACTCGGAAGCCTTTAAAGACTGGATCGAAATGCGTTTCCGTTCGAGCTCTGATTTTCTGGGCGCCGTGAGGGAAGTATTGGATCCGGATTTCCCCTTGATGGCCTGCTGTTCTACGAGCGAGGCGAACAATCTGCCGTCTGTGGGTATGACTTATCAGGATTTTATCAAGAGCTGCAGCCTTATCATGCTCGAAATGTGCGGTTCCACCCCCGGTCTGGACGGAACCTGGGACAGCCGTATATCCAGCCAGCTTCTCCATCTCGGCATTGCGCGCGACAATAACTGTCCCTGTTTCGGTCTGGGTTATGGTTTTTCGCCGGAACCAGCTTTCTTTATCTGGGCCTTCAATAAATTTCTCGGTTCGGACACGTGGTTCAGTACCTTGAAAGGACGTCTGGGAATTCCATATTCAGAGATCGAGTACCTTGCAGACGATCCCGAACTCGTCGGCGAAGGGTTTACCTGGGAAAAGGACCATCCGCATCTGTTTACAGGCAAACCGGACACTCAGACGGCTGTCTTTTTCTCACGGAGCACGAGGGATTATTACGGGCAGATACACGAGGATTATGTGCTCGATTATCAATCCACATGCAGTGAGTTGATGAAAGGGAAGATAAATTTTGAGGTGGTTACGGAGATCCCGGATGTACGCCAGTGGGGCATTCTGGTCATGAGCAGTGTCGTCTGCCTGAGCAGGGAAGAGGCGGAAAAACTGCATGAATACCTGCGGGGGGGAGGCGCCGTTATTGCAGCGGGTATGCTCGGGCTGCGTGATGGGAGAGCTGTGCCTGTCGAAAAACCATGGCTTGAGAAATACGGCATCGAAGTATCAGTGGACGAACCTGAACGCACTGCCGGTTTCCCGCCATATGACGGCATAGAGCCGATAGTCGCGGAGTGCGGCGGCCTCTTTAAAGGCAGGGAAGTAGAAGAAGAGGAGTGGACTCATATAAAAGTGGGAGAGGGACAGCTTTTCTGGTGTCCTTCCAGGATTGGAACCGGTAAACATAATTTTCGCCTGGTGGAAATTGTATCGGAAAACGAGATGCAGAGAGCCTGTGCTGTGGAAAAGAGCCCCGAAGGATGGTACCTGAGAGTCTTTCGGGATGAAGGCCGGTTCTTAATTCACGGCCTTCCTGCGAAAATTAAAATCGAAACCCATCCGAAACTTAAAAAACGCTACATATCCAACGATGAGGAAATAGTCTACAAGCTGCGATACGAAGAGCTCCGGTCATCTGCACTCATGATGGCATTCTCAAAAACACCCGCTTCTGTAACAGTTTACAGCCCCGATCTCGAGAAACCCCGCATTGTTGAATTTTTGGGTAAAGCCGGCGGGAACGAAAAAGATGGCCAGGTCGATATCGATCTGAGCGGCATCAGCCGCTACTTCGTTGTAGAGATAGTGCCGTGAATCCGGGCGCCAGGAGGCGGTAAAGAGGTAAGTTTTTAATAAGCGCTTCTACCCGATTGTCTCCAATTCATTGTAAGAAAGAATCTTCTCATCTTTTGTTACCAGGGGAACCCCTAAGGATTTTGCGGTCGCAATAATGATGCGGTCTGCCGGATCGGAATGCAGCAGCTCATTTAGATCAACCGCCAGTCTTGCTATATCATTATCAACCGGCACAAATCTGAAAAAAGATTGGCGTTCACACTTTTTAATCCAAATAGAAGCAGGGATCTTAAATTTTAATCGTCCCTTTTTCTCCAGCATATATATTTCCCATGAGCTGATGCTTGAAATATACACCGAATCATTTTGCTTTGCGTTTTCAATTGCCTGTAATGCGTTTGGGGATAAAACATCCGGGCTGTCAATATACCAGATCCATATATGGGTATCTAAAACAATCATGTTTGTGCATCCCATTTTTCATCTAGGGGCTCATATGGGTTATCATATTTTTCCAGTAGATTTTTCATTTCAATGATTTCTTTTTCTCCACTATTCGGAAATATTCAAAAGCCTTGGTTTTAAAGCTCGATTTTGAAACTAATATTGCCATAGTATGCTCCTGAAAACGGACTATGATAATAATACCATGGTCCTAAATAAAAATCAAGAAATAAAAGAGCGGCTCACCGAATTCACGCTGGATCACTTCAGCGGCAGCACCCGCTCCAGGTAGATTTTTGCATGCTCAAGGCTGGTCTTCTGAATGTCGGTCAGGATATGATAGCCGTAGCCGTGCGGCGCGCCTTCGATTACCTCGAGACGGGCGTTTATCCCGGACTTCTCCAGACGCCGGGTGAAGTCCTGTGAATCGGTAAGAGGAACCGTCTCGTCTGCGTCGCCGTGGAGAACGAGCACATCCCTGAAAAGTTCGGACGGACAGTGCAGCGGATAGACTTCCTCTTCTGTATGTCCTCCCATGAGATCGCGGCATATTTCCTTCAGGTCCTCCGATCCGGTTATCGTGAGTACAGGGCAATATGCGACGGTGCCGGCCACTTCGGGAAGTCGTTTCACAATTCCCTCATCGAGCCACTTTTCCCTGGTCGCCTGGAACATGAGAGCGAGGTGGCCCCCGGCGCTCGATCCCCAGGTCACCGTAAGGGTAGGGTCGATGCCGAACTGTTCCGCCTGCTCCGAGACGTAAGCCGATGCCCGGATCGAATCAAGCAGGATGTCCGGCCATCTGACTTCGGGATAAAGGCGGTACTCTATGGTTAACGCGGCCCAGCCCCGTTCGGCAAGCCATATGCATACGGGCCAGTAGCTTTCCTTTGTTCCGCCGCTCCACCCCCCGCCATGGATGAGGGTGATAAGTGGAAGCCGGTCTCCCGCCATGGGGCGAAAGAGATCCAGACGCGCCTGAGGATAGCGGTCGTCATAGACCACCTCAGTGAAAACTTTAAGCTAGTTCATAATTTTTCCGTTCTTCCTTTAAGGCTTTAATATAACTCCCCGACTCTGGTGGCCGTTCATCTTTACAATGACCGCCCGCTCAAAGCGGAGGTGACGCGTGAATTCGAGTTTATCGGCAGGCTGTTGTTGAAGAAGCCATTCCCAGTCCAGGAAACTCTCGTCGGCGTGGAAGTCGACGGTGAAGTATCCTACCATGAAGGAGGTGATGTTCTGAAAGAAATGCGATCCCTGCGACGGCTCCACGGGAAGGTCCTCGAAGCCTGTCTCGATAATAGCCCGGGCGCCGCAGATCTGCTCCCAGGTAACCGGAATTCCGAGCCATGGATCAAGGGAACCCCATCTGCCCAGTCCGATCAGGAGGTACGGTCTGCCTTCATCCATTAGCTGATTGTTGAACCGGTTGATTTCCCCGGCGATGTCCCGGGTTCTGGAGCGATCGAAGGTCGTTCTATCCACAACGATTATGTCGCGGATGTCACGGACAATACCGTTGCCGAGGACTTTAGAGCTCCAGCAGACGGCTGCTTCGGTGGTCGAGTGGAACTCCTCAAGGTCCAGCTCTTCGATTTCCCTGTTGATGACCAGGGGTCTGAGCTGAAGGAAGGCGAACTGTTTTTTCGCGCTGCGGGCGACGGAGACGTTTACAGCGAGCTCGATCTCTACCGGCGTTGCCAATGCAGCGCCGCAAAGGTCAAGCAGAGACCGGGTGATCTCAGGCAGGGGGAAGATGCGGTTTTTAAGAACCGGCGCAAAAGTCACAACGCGGGCGCCCTGCCTGGAAGTGCCGGGGTAGAGAGCTTCGTTTTCAGCAGAATATGTGGACGCCACGTAATTCAGGACACCGTCTTCCTCGGCCACTGAAAGGGGAAGACTCTGCAGGAGAGCCCCGCGATCCGAGAAAAACTCATTAATTATTGTGCTCAGATCCAGCGCAAAGAACTCATGCTGATTGTTCTTAAGGGCTTCAGCGGGAGAAGAGTGTTGTGGAAGATGGTCGGGAAACGGAGGAGAGAACTTCATCGCCCAGCCGCCCTCGACGACTGTTTTCCCCAGGCCGAGGGCAACGGAGACGAGGCCATCAGAGGCAGCCTGCGGCGCGATAGGATAGAAATTGTAGGATTTCGCCACACCGGCAAAATCCGGGTAAAACCTTCTCTTGCCGTCACTGCCGTGCGGCAGTCCCACCATTTTCTGTATGATGACTGCCATCTTCTCTTCTTCCAGCCGGTGGGGGGTGACCCTGATATACTGCTTTGCCTTCCGGTAATAGGTGGACGCATAGACCAGTTTCACGGCATCCAGAAGCTCTTGCAGCCGCCTGGAAGGATCCGGATTGTTGTTTGGGATCATGTAGGTGCTGTACACCCCTGCAAATGGATGGTACTGCGAATCCTCCAGCAGGCTCGATGATCGGACTGCAAGGGGAACTCTGATGACATCGAGAAAACTACGGAGTGCTTCAACAACCTCCTCAGGTAAGGCGCCGGTCTCGAGAAATTTCCTGTCGATTTCTTCATCGACTTGTTCATTCAGAGCGAACTGGCGTAGATTGCGGGCGAAATGGTCGAACACATCGGTTCCGAGCACCACAGTGGCGGGAACGAAAATCTCCACATCGGGGAACTGTTCATGGAGAGTGGTGTTTTGAAGTAGTGTGTTGATAAAGCTCAAACCCCTGGCTTTGCCGCCCATGGAACCGCCGCCGATGCGGGCAAATCCCCACGAGCTGTCGAATGTATCTCTGGTGAAGTCGGTTATAATGCCGCGCTGGCGCATCTCACGATAGCTTTTCAGCGATGCTATCAGGTCATCCCGGAGAGCCTTGAGATTCGAGAAGTCTGAAAGCTTGTGAGGCCGGAGCTTGTGGGCGAGCCAGAATTCTGTACGCGCCTTGAGCCAGTTGGAAAAATGGTTTCTCTCGACATGATAGAGGATACATTCATCAGGCATGTCGGCGATCGTCTGTTCGAGGCTTAGAAGATCATTCGCCTTTCCGTAAATCGTACCGATGGCATCGCTGAATACGAAATCGCCGAAACCGAAGTGCCGGAGTATGAAATCCCTGAGCTCGTTCATCAACAGGGGAGAACCTTTGAGGGCAAAGGAGGCGCCCATGGACTTTGCCGTGTCTTCGTTCTCAGGCCTGTTGGACTGCAGAAGGATGGATATGTCGGGGTACCTGGCTATGATCTCTTTCGCGAGTGTGAATCCGGCTTCAGGATCCGGTTTACCGTTCCGCATAAAATCTACGTCGGAAATTACGCCCAGAATAAACTCACTGTATTTTTCGAAGATTGACATGGCTTCTTCATACGTGGAGCAGAGGAGAATCTTGGGCCGCGCGCGCATTCGTACCAGGCGGTGCGAGAGGTTCATTCCCTCGGTGATTAAATGCCGGGATTGCTCCATGATTTCGGTATAGATCAGCGGCAGGAAGGAGGAGTAGAAGTTGATATTATCTTCTATTACGAGGATCACCTGCACGCCGAAGGTGGATGTGTCGTGCTCCACATTCATCCGGTCTTCGAGATACTTCACGATAGCAATTAGAAGACGCAGGTTGCCCTGCCAGATGAAGATCCGGTCGAAGTATTTGTACTCCTCCTGATCGAGAGAATCCCGAAGCTCGCGGTTATCGTAAGCCAGCAGCACAATAGGTATGTTTAATCCCCGTTCGGTAACTATGCGTGCGAACCGTCCTGCCGCCATATCCTGGACGTGGAGGGTGCAGATAATCAGGTCGAAGTGCTTCTCGGTTTCGGCCAGGTGAAGGGCCTCCTTTCCGCTGGAAACCCGTACGATTTCCGGGGCATTGCTCAGGTTCCGAACCTGGTACTCCATTCTCAACTGTTCGTAGAGCCTGCCGTCCTCTTCGAACAGGTAAAGATCGTAGAGACTCGACACCAGCAGAATGTCCCGGATCCGGTGACGCATGAGATTCTGGAAGCTCTGAAACGGATTTCCGTAGTCAGGATCGGTGAAAATTGAATCGTTGGTCAGGAAATTATTGTTGTGCCTGTCCATGGCTTTAGCCTATCGCCTATATCACGCCTTGATCCATCATGGAATCCGCCACCTTGAGAAATCCGCCGATGTTCGCGCCGTCTACGTAATTGCCCGGTGAGCCGAATCGCTCAGCCGTAGCCACGCACGTGGCGTGTATGTTTTTCATAATCGTATGCAGGCGGTTGTCCACCTCCTCGCGCGACCAGGGCAGGCGCATGCTGTTCTGGGCCATCTCGAGACCGGATACCGCAACACCCCCCGCGTTTGCCGCCTTGCCGGGGCCGTAGAGGATATCTTTTTCGAGAAAGAGGCGTACGCCGTCGTTTGTCGTGGGCATGTTCGCGCCTTCGGCTACCACGTATACACCGCCTTCAAGGAGATTTTTAGCGTCGCGTCCGTTTATTTCGTTCTGGATGGCGCTGGGGAATGCACAGTCCGCCTTGTGCTTCCAGATGCCGTTTTCGCCCTTTTGGGGATCAAATTCAGTGTAAACTGCCGACGGATAGCGTTCTTTGTACTCTCGAATGCGCCCCCGCCGGATGTTCTTAAGCTCCTTGATGAACTCGAGTTTTTCCCGATCGATTCCTTCTTCATCGTAAATGTGCCCGTTCGAGTCCGAGAGTGTGACAACATGTGCACCGAGCTCGATAAGTTTCTCCGCTGTATACTGGGCAACGTTTCCCGATCCGGAGACGAGACACTTTTTTCCCTCGAGGGTCTCGTTCCGCGTGGAAAGCATTTCAGCCGCGAAGTATACCGATCCGTAACCAGTGGCCTCCGGGCGTATGAGGGAGCCGCCCCAGTTGGTTCCCTTGCCGGTCAGCACGCCGGTGAATTCGTTCTTCAGACGTTTGTACTGGCCGAATAGAAAACCGATTTCCCGGCCGCTCACTCCAATGTCCCCGGCCGGTACGTCCGTGTTGGGTCCGATATGGCGGTAGAGCTCGGACATGAAGCTCTGGCAGAATTTCATGACCTCGTTGTCGCTCTTGCCCTTGGGATCGAAATCGGCGCCACCCTTTCCGCCTCCCATGGGCAGGGTTGTCAGGCTGTTCTTGAAGACCTGCTCGAACGCGAGAAATTTCAGGATACTCAGGTTGACCGAAGGGTGGAAACGCAAGCCCCCCTTATACGGTCCAAGGGCGCTGTTCATCTCTATCCTGAATCCCCGGTTTACCTGAATCGTACCCTGGTCGTCGAGCCAGGATACTCGAAATATCAGTATACGCTCGGGCTCAAGTATACGTTCAATTATCCTGGACGACTGATATTCCGGATGCCGTTCGAATACTACATCCAGGGAATTTAGAACCTCTTCAACGGCCTGGTGGAACTCTATTTCCCGCGGATTTTTCGCTTTGACGTCTTCAAGAATTTTTAAAGAATAGTCGGTCACGAAATTGCCTCCTTACAGTTTACTAAGTTTTACCTGGGCGACTGAAATAATATCTTCGCTGCTCTCCCTGATTTTCAGCAGATCATCTTTTAATAATTTACCGTCCATCTGGATACGTGCGCATGCGCCTTCCGCCCCGTTGAAAATAACATTTTCCATGACTTCAACATTGTTATTCGCATCGCGGATAATATCGAGAACACCGGCGAGTATCCCGACACGGTTCCTGTGATGGACTGAAAGCATGAACCGGGCGGGAGTTCGTTTCATCAGATTAACACAGTTCGGAGGCTTGCCGGTAGTCATGTATTCGTTCACGACACGAACCACTTCATCTGCAACAGCAGACTGAGCCTGATCGGTCGATGCCCCGATGTGGTGAGTGCCGTACAGCCGTTCATTCTCCGCTATACTGTCCGTGAACGCTCCGGCCTTTACTGCCGGCTCGTTTACAAATACATCCAGTCCTGCGTGAATATCTTTCTCATCCATAGCTTTCAACAGGGCGTCTTGATCCACGATCTCCGCCCGGGACGTGTTTATAAAATAGGCGCCGGCTTTCATTGCGTTAAAAAAACCATGACCGATAAACCCCCTGGTTTCTCCGGTAAGAGCTAAATGAATAGTTACAATGTCCGCCTTCGATGCCGCATCTTCCGGGCTTTCACAATATTCTATGCCAAGGGTTTCCGCCTTTTCATGGTCAAGTGATCTGCTCCATGCAGTAACATGCATTCCGAATGCAATCGCCCGTGATATTATCTCCTTCCCGATTCTTCCGACCCCGATTACACCGAGGGTTTTTCCGAACACCCCCCGTGATTTTGAGAATTCCTTTTTATTCCATTTGCCGTTTCTGAGCTGTGCCACATTGTCAGGAATACGCCTGTCAATACTGAGTATCAATCCAAAGGCCAGTTCCGCCACGGCGATTGAATTCATACCGGGACAGTTCGCCACGTATACGCTCAGCTTCGAAGCGGTTCCTAAATCAATCGTGTTGAAACCTGAGCCGGCCCTGATAATCAGGTTCAATCCTGGCGATGCTTCTATCATATCTCCGCTTACAGATGTTGAACGGACAATGAGTATTTCAGGCCGGCATTCTCCCAGTTCCCGAAGGAGTGAATCTTCCTTTAATTCCTGCTTATAAACAACGGTGCATCCAAGGTTTTTAATGGCAGATATTTTATTTTCCGGAAATTTATCTGCGATAAGGATTTTCATTTTTAACCCTTTAAATAGAAATCAGCGACCTTTTTAAAAGCTTCGATATACTTTTCTATGTGTTTTTCTTCATAGACCGGATGGGTGAAGAAGGAAATTGTCCTGCCTGACAGCCATCTGGCTGTTTCACATTTGACTTTTGTGTAGTCAATTTTTCTCGCGTTCGGATCTTCGAAGGGGTATTTTAATTTCCCGAAACCGTTCCGCTCAACGTAGACCTGCTCCTGGTACATTTCAGGCCACTGCACTCCGTAAACAGGAACCCCTTCCGCTTCCATGGCCTTTAAAAACTCTTTTGTAGTGCATTTCAGATTGTCTATGTCCAGCACAAACGGCGCCCACCAGAAGGCGTTCTGTCTTTCTTCCGTATCGACCGGGACATGCAGTACGGCCGGATGGTCTTTTAAAGCTTCAATCAGCATTTTTCCGTTTCGGCGGCGGTTCTTGAGGTTCCAGGAATCCAGTCGCTCCAGCTCACAGAGGCCGATCTGTGACTGCATTTCGGTCATTCGGTAGTTGAATCCCACACGCCGGTGAATATACATGAGCTTGCCTTCGAGCTCCAGAAGGTTCAGCCGCTCTTTTACATCGTAGCCGTGATCGCGGAAAGAACGGCATTCCCAGGCGAGCACCTCATCGTCGGTTATCACCATTCCGCCTTCCCCGCCTGTTGTAAAATGTTTGCTCTGGCAGAAGCTGAAACATCCGATATCGCCGATCGTGCCGCATTTCCCGCCTTTGTATATTCCGCCGAAACATTGGGCGCAGTCCTCAATGACTTTAAGGTTGTGTTTTTCGGCGATCTCCATAATCGGATCCATTTCAGCAACTACGCCGTACAAATGAACAACGATTATCGCTTTTGTACTTTCTGTTATTTTTGCCTCGATTACGCCGGGATCTATGGTGTGATCTTTTTTCACATCTGCGAAAACCGGCAGGGCGCCGGCCTGGAGCACGCAGAAGGATGAAGCGATGAAAGAATAGGATGGACATACAACCTCATCGCCGGGGCCTATGTCTAAGGATGCCAGGGCTGTGTGCAGGGCGCTTGTTCCGTTGGATGTGCTTACAGCGAAATTGGCGCCGTTCCACTTTGCCCATTCTTCTTCGAATTTTTTCCCTGCCTCGCCGGTCCAGTAGTTTACCTTTCCGCTTTTTAACGGTTCCATGGCTTTTTCAATGGTGGAATCCTCGAAAGAGGGCCACATGGGAAACGGCTCATCGTTGACTTTTTCACCACCGTGAATCGCCGGTTTTTCCATTTTTTTTCTCCTTATTATGCTTTTCTTGTTAAGGCCCGATTAATATGTTTTTTTCAGGAAAGCTCTCAGTCTCTCCATGTCCTGGTCTGTAAAATCGGGGAGCGGATTCCGTCTCCACCTGCCGCATATACCAGCAATTTCCAATAACGCGTGCTGGCCCGCGTCTCCTCCGGCTGCAAAGTCCGAATAGAGGAACCGGAATATGGGCATGTCGTAATCTCTGATGATGCCGACAGCGAGCTGCATGTCTTTTTTAACTACTGCATCCCAGTAGGCGTGAGCGATCTCCGGTTTGAATGTCATGTGTAT
>CBDUZM010000059.1:0-11113 GCA_965371685.1 uncultured Spirochaetaceae bacterium
ATTTCTGGAAATGGTGGCTGCTCTATCCCTTGCTGGCTCTCTCCCTGATGGTAATATCTCTGGCTTTTGTAGGCCGGGAGATGGAAAGGGTAACGGATCCCCGGCTTTCCAGGGCAAGAAGGATTAGCGGTAAGGTATGAAAAGGTACGATACGGCATTGCTGAAAGTAGAGGATCTAACGGTTACCTATACCAGCTCTCCTGAGGCGGTGAGAGCCGTGGACAGGGTAAGCCTTGCATTGCGACAGGGTGAATGCCTGGGCCTTATAGGAGAATCCGGATGCGGAAAAAGCTCCCTCGCCCTTGCTATTATGGGAATAATAATGCAAGGCTCAGTAAGCGGCAGGATCGTGTATAACGGCGCAAACCTGTCATCCCTGCCGGAAAGGGATCTGAAGAAGTACCGGTGGAAACAGATCGCCATGGTTTTCCAAAATTCACTGGAAGTGCTCAATCCGGTTCTGACGGTTGGCGAGCAGGTGGGAGAGCCCCTGCGTTCTCATTATGGCCTTAGCGCGGAGGAAGCGGAAAGAAAGGTCATAGAGCTATTTCGCACTGTTTCCCTGGACACGGAGTGGAGGCGGGGTTATCCACATCAGCTTTCAGGAGGAATGAGACAGAAAGTGCTTCTGGCAATGGCTTTAGCCTGTGAGCCAAACCTTCTTATTGTAGATGAGCCTGTTACTTCGCTGGATCCGGCTACCAAGAATGAGATAATGAGCCGGTTAAAAGCTTCTCAAAACCGCCTGGGTTTTTCCCTGCTGCTGATATCCCACGATCTGGCGCTAATCAGAAATCTTACCTCCCGTATTCTGACCATGTACTGCGGGCAGATAGTTGAGGCAGGCCCTACCGAGGAGGTCCTTGCACACCCGGCTCATACGTACACACGGGGGCTCCTTAACTCTTCGCCTACTTTTTTTAAATACAAAGACCTTTGGGGGATAGGCGGAGAACCTCCTTTCCCCGGTTCTGTCACCGGTTGTCCGTACGCTCTTAGGTGCTGCCAGGCCGAGAGAAGCTGCCGCCTGTCTCGCCCCGAGCTCAAGTATATAGCCCCGGATCACATGGTTGCGTGTCACAAGGGGGGAATAGAAACATCCCTCAAAGCCACGGGCATTAAAAAGACCTATAAGCTGGGAAGTAAAAAGATCGAGGCGGTGAAAGGGGTGGGTCTGGAAATAAGGAGCGGTGAAGTGGCGGTTCTGGTGGGCGAATCGGGTTCCGGAAAGTCGACCCTTGCGCATATCCTGGTCGGTGTTCTTCGAGGAGATTCAGGCAAAGTTTTTTACAGAGGTAAGGAAGTTTCGGGCAGATGGGCGACTAAGATGTTCGGCGGCATGCAGATCGTCTTTCAAGATCCCTTCTCTTCCACAAGTCATCGAATGAGAGTTCTGGATGTAGTCAAAGAACCGCTGGATATCATCAAATGGAATAGACACAGCGAGAGAGAGGAGGAGTCAATAAAGGCGCTCCGAAAGGTCCGGCTTTCCGTATCTGAAGAGTTCTTAAACCGCTATTGTTACGCTCTTAGCGGCGGTCAGAGACAGCGTGTGGCTATAGCGCGAGCGCTTGTTACCAGGCCAGGACTGCTCATCGCCGATGAGATAACCTCCATGCTGGACCCATCAACCCAGGCTAACCTGCTCCGGGAATTAAAGGGGCTCCAAAACGATGAAGGTTTTGCCATGCTTTACATTACCCACGACCTGCATCTGGCAAGGAAGGTGGCGGATATAGTTTATGTCATGCATGAAGGTCGATTCGTCGAAAGTGGGGCTTCCTTCGAAGTGTTCGATAATCCTGAGTATGATTACACCAGGAAACTGATGAAAGAAGCCTTTGAAGATCCTGTTTGAGATAGACGAGGCTGAATTCTCGAGAGAATAGCTTTAAAAAGGAAGAGTAGGAAGGAAAAGAAATATGATAGGTATAAGAGAGATAGGACGGGTTAATAGCAGTTTTAAGCAGCCGGCGGATCCTTTTGAAATGAGAAAGCAGAAGAGCACAATAATCATACATGATGAATACGAAGAGGGTCTTTACAGAATAGAGGAGAATAAGTATCTACAGGTGATTTTTAACTTCCACCTTTCCGATGGGTACCGCCTGAAAGGGCCCACGTACCATGGAGAGGTAAAGGGAGTCTTCGCCTGCTGCAGTCCCCGGCGGCCGGGAGCGATTGGGCTGACCACGGTGGAGCTTCTGGCCAGAGAAGGAAGAAAACTCAGGGTGAAGGGGTTGGATGCTGTTGACGGCACACCCGTTCTGGACATAAAACCTTATGTGCCTCCCATTGATGATGAAGGGGAGCAGGAGAGGATCAGGATGGAAAGAATCGTGTCCAATCCCCGCAGAGATCTAACTGCATTGATAAGAAACCGGGAGCTTAATAAACTACTGGTCAAGGCAGGAATGCTGCACGGACATTTTTGCCCCGGTCTGGCGATGGGGGTCATGGCTGCAGTACATGCCATGAACAGAATGCGGAAAGCTGCCGACGGGATGGAAAAACTGCTTGCCATTGTGGAGACAAATAACTGTTTTGCCGACGGCATTCAGTTTGTGACGGGCTGCACCCTTGGCAATAACTCTCTCATATACCGGGATCTCGGAAAAACAGCCGTAACTCTGACAGCACGGGATGGAAGAGGGATCCGCTTATCCGTAAAGCCAGATTACCGTAAAAATATGGATGAAGAGTTCCCGGAGTATAGGAGGCTGTTTAACAAGGTGGTCAAAGAGAGGAATCGGAGCGAAGAAGATACGGCCGAGTTCAAGAGAAGAGGAAGGGAGGTGTCGTTTATGATGCTTGCCGTGGACTTTAAGCGTATCTTTTCTGAACAGGAGGTTACAGTGGCCATTCCGGAATACGCACCGGTACACGAAAGCATTCTCTGCGACGGATGCGGAGAGAGCATTATGAGCACGAGGATTGTGGAAAAGGCGGGAAAGAAACTCTGCCTGTCGTGCGCAAATGCAGATTACTATCAGCTCGAGGGAAGCGGCATAGTTCATATAACTGAAGGTTTGCATCTTTCTGCTGCCCATTGACTTGAGACTACTATATGCTCCTGGATTTTCTTCGACTTAACCAGGGTGTTTCACAAGTGTTACGCTTATCCGTGGAGGATAAAATGCCCACAAAGAAACCTCGTAAAAACGTTGCCTTTGAAAATCAATTTATTTAACAATCAAAAAAATTGCTAGAGAGAAATGTATCTCTATGCCCATGGTAACGCGAGATTTGGTAAGGGAAGCCCTCGAAATCCACGAGGACGTCCCGAGAATTAACAAAACAATCCAGCGGCGAATCAAGACAGCAATAGAAAAACGTCTGTTAATTGAACCAGAGAAATACTCAGAACCTATTAGAAGAACCCTGAAGGACTATCGTAAGTTGGGGGTTGGAGACTGCAGGATTGTTTTAAAGATACAGGAAAATGAAATCATGATCCTCGGAATCTGTCATCGGAACGAGGTGTATGAGAAAATGGAATGGCGGAGTGGCCCTTGAACGTGTGGAAGTATCTTGTCTGCAGCTTTTCCGCTAAGGTGTTCTACATTCGAAGACATAGTAAAAAAACATCCGAATGAAAGCTCAATAACTATTCCCCATAGTGCGTTTTGGCGCGTTTAATGTATACAATTTTGTTATCTTCAACAATTGAGCAAACTATCCGATCATAGATATTTAATCGGAGAGAAAAATTTCCTTTCAGATCTCCAACCAACTGCTTTCCTTCATACGGTGTTTTCGAAAGTACTTCTGAAAGGATAGATCTTAATTTGTTTTTCATCTTCGGGGATAATTTACGAATATCCTTCAACGCTTGCTTCGTGATCCTGATTCCGTATTCGTGCATAATCAATCGAATACTTCATCAAGCGAGTATGTTTCGCCTTTTTCAATTTCGCTGTCCGCTTCTTGCAAACTTTCCTTGAGACCAGCAATAGAAAGAAGTTCAAGTGTTTCAATCAGATTTTCATAATCCGCTTCCGACATCAGCACAACGCTCCCCTCCTTTGATGTAATTCTTACCTGTCGATGTCCCTTAGCTGTGTTCTTGAGCAAACTGAAGAGTTCAGAGCGTGCGCGGCTGGCAGTAATAGTTTTCATTTTATCTCCGTTATGTACATAATTCAGTACGTACGTAAAATAGTACATAACTTCAGTATAGTCAAGTACTCGATTAAGTTTCAAAAAACCGTAATGTTTTTCGCCAAAGCACCCCACCTTTTTACGACATAGGCCTGCAGTTAGCAAAGGTGTGTATGTCATTCGGCGAACGTAACATTAAAGTATCAAAACTGCCCTTGTCATAGAATATCAGGCTGCCTGCAGGGCCGGTATCGCGAGTTACTCGTTCAAGTAATCATGCCCGATTGCGGTATTTGCCGCGGTTACGCTGGGAGCAACAGGCCTGCCGTGGTTCGGTCCCCATAGATAAAATCCATTATGGACCACCGGTCCTCTGTCCAGGCGGATATCATCCTCAAAGGCATCGCGGAACTGACCTTGCCACCAGTGCATAAAGGGATACACATGGCGGTCAAATTCCTCGTAATCTTCGATCTCGGAAAACCGGGTTCCGGAATCAGGATTCCAGGCAAAATAGGCGCCGGCGAACAGGGAGATCAGCTTCCGGTCCAGATCATTACTTCCCCACAATGTAATATTCACTCCTTCAACATTAGGAGAATCCACCGCCTGTTTACACCAATACCTGGTTGCATGGTATGCGCCTCGATACTGGCCCATGCTTTGCCCGCCCCCCATCATCCACCGCATTTTTCCCTGTCCCGAATACCTTCCAATCGCCCTGTCAATCCAGCTTTTCAGAGCGTTCCAGTACTGCCACGGTTCAATAATGATATTATGCTGGACCTCGGGCGGAACCGGACGTCCGCCGTGATCAGCCCAGATCCGCATGGTCAGCTCCTTGCCCAGCTCACCGCCGATCTTCTGGAGCATTTCGGAATAACGTCCGACAAGCTTTTCCGGGGAGAAATCCTGCGGCATTGATGGTGACAGGAACCATTTTGCCTCATCCATACCGAGGTGTATCGTGCTTTTATCCGGCATCACCTCAGCCGCCTGGCGCACCAATTTTTGCATAAGTGTAAAGGTCTCTTCACAGAACAGGAATGAAGAACCGTGATACATTCCCAGCCCGCCGCGGAGTTCAGGAAGGTGATAGACAAGCGATCCCACATGTCCCCATGCTTCGAGCTCGGGAACGATCTCTATCTGGTATTGAGCCGCATATCTGACAAGCTCCGCAAGATCAGCTATTGACAGAGCATGGGGATTCTCCGATCCGAAGGGTAATCCTTCAAACCGTATTCCGCACAACTCATCATCGTAAAGGCGCAGATGCAGCTGGTTCATCTTTAACCGCGCCAGTATTCGGATGATCCGCTTCAAGAGAGGCATGCTGAAAATACTCCGCCCCATATCAGCCATGAAGGAACGCCTGCAGTAGGCCGGGTAGTCGAAGATCTCCAGCTTCGGCCACTGCTGCGCACCCTTGAACAGCGCCAGGATCTGCAGCAGGGTCTGCATTCCATAGGTCATTCCCGGTTCGTCCGCAGCGAGAATAGTGACACCTTCGCTGCCCATGGATAGTCTATAGGATTGCGCTCCGGATAGACTCGCATCCAGTTTAAATTCAACCGGATACGCTTTTGAATCCGTGGTGATCTTCAAATTGGTGATTGAACGGAGATCCTGCTCCAGCCCGGAAGGGTTGAGACCGTTGTGAAGGCGGAGAAGCGACGGAGCGGTAAATTCCCCCGAAACTGTCACCTCCTGAGGGTGAGGCCAGAGAGATTCAAGTTTTGTAATCATTTTCCTTTCTCCTATACATGCAGATCAAATATGTTGTCGCTTTCTATAACCACCGTCCTGTCGTCGATTTTTTTTGCTCCGTGCTTGAGCAGGTGATCGATACTCTGTTCCTCGTAGAATTTTATCTCCTGACGATACGGTGGGTTTAATCTGACAGGTCCTATTTGACCAATGTTCCTGACAGCCTCGGACGCGACCTTGCGAATCAGCTTCCGCGAAGCTTCGGGTGACAGATGAATCGCAATCTCAATACCCCTTCCCCATTTCACAACAGCACCGTAAATACCGGGAACAAGCGCGGAAGCTTCCTCTACGGCTTTATCGTCCCCCGAGATGAAAACAGTCGGTACATTCAAGGTTCCTGCCATAATAGCCCGGGCGCCGAACTCACCGACAAGCATCCCGTTGATTTTATAATATTCAACGGTTTTTGATGAGTATGTATGGCAGAGAGGCGCCTCTTTTGTGCCGGCCATGGCGTGCTGTCCCACAAAGAAGAGGGCATCGAAGCTCTCATCCATGAAGTACGGAGCTTTTATGGGATTCCCTCTGGGTATGAGCTTCGCCCTTTCATGAAACTCCATAATGTCGATACCGCCGCTGCCATGGCCATCCCAGACAATAACTTCCGCCTCCGGTGCTGTGTCCAGAATACCGTCAACTGCCGCATTAACCTCACGGGTCAATAATTTCATGGATATCGCCTTCGATTCTTCCGTGGCATCGGATAGGCGGGTTTGATCCCACCGGGAAACCATGGCCACTCCTTCGAGATCGGTCAGTATGTAAATCTTCATAACTACTCCCTATTTAAGATCGGACAGTATTTTATCCAGCAGCCGCGCAAATTCGGTCGTGACAAGTTCCCGCGGCTTATCGATCGAATTTTCCAGGTCGGGGAAAAAGGGGATAGAGCCGAGAAAGGGAACAGACATGTTTTGTGCCATCTGCCTGGAAGGAGATGTCTGCCGGGCGTTAGTTGCGCTGTCGGCATGTTCGTTCAGGGACATGTTTTCCAGCAGGCCGCAAACCGGCACCTTGAGCTCCTGAAGGAGCTCCAACAGCCTCCGGACTATCCTTGCTGATACCAGAGAAGGTGAGCTGATGACGATGATTTTAAACCGTTTCACAAGGCGGATAAGATCCATGATCTCGTCCCCGATGCCCGGAGGCATATCCACGATGAGGACGTCCCGCTTACCCCATACGGTAACTGTAAGAAGCTCGATAATGGCGTTGGATACTTCTTTTCCCCTCAGAGGAACAGGATTTTCACCGGTAAAACCGGCAATACTCATGAAACCGAGGTTAAAAGCCGCTTTGTGAGGCAGGATTCCATGCGATTCTTCGGGAAGAGCAAGGGGTGCGTTGACAAAGATATGAGCCGATGCTCCGTGGAAGTCGAGATCGAGCAGACCTGTTCGCAGTCCCTTTTTAGCCATAAGAAGGGCCGAAGCTGCTGCACAGATGCTCTTACCCACACCGCCTTTACTGCTGGCAAAAACCAGTATCTCCTCTATTCCCGACAGCCTCTTATCGATAATGGCAAGCCTTGGGTCGATCATACAGTCTCCCCTTCTACATATTCAATGGACTGTATGACCACTCCCCGGCCTTTTACTACCCGGAAATCAGGACTGCCGCAATGGAGACAGCGCAGATAGGCATGGGCAGATTCGGGAAGAAAATGGATCGCTTCGCTGGTATCCTCGTTAAGTTTCCGGTGTTCCTCGAGGTCCCATTCCCGGCTGCAGCGGTTGCAATGGAAGGATGCCTTCTCTCTCTCCATATGGAAGATCCTGGCGTCAAAGGGGTAATGCCGGGAAAGTTCTTTAAGGCCTGCCATGAAAATTTCGGGATCGATATTCTGAAGCTCTCCGAGGAGAAGCGTTACCGATTTTACTGTCACCTTTCCTTTGTCTTTCAGCTGATCCTGTACACTTTGCAGGACAGCCTCTGCCAGAGACCATTCATGCATATGGATTGTCCTTTATATCGGATTAATGCATCTGCGCAGGATATACGCTTGTCGCGTCTGCCCCGTTCATCATCAATGTATAAAAGGCCTTATTCCGAGTCAACCGGGAAAGTCAACTGCGATATCTGTGCTGTTGCCGCCTTATAGGAAAAACTATTGACCGCAAGCGCCAATGGTGTCTATCTTTACTGAGGGGTAAAAATGGTTGATAGCAAGACAAGCTGGCTCGTGGGTTCGGACGGGCTCTATCGGGGAAATATCCGAAGTTCCTGGGACCGAATGGGAAGCTATTCGTTTCAGGTAACCGACATAATGCGGGTTCATCCCGGGATTATTGTGGCGACCAATATAGGGCTCTGGATGGCGCCTCCGGATGCGGATCTTTGGGTTCAGCTCCACGATGAGACCCTCACGGAGGTCCAGGCGATTGCCTGTGTTGCAGGCGATCCGGGAATAGCCGCGTGTACACCATACGGTATCGCCCTTGGAAGTCGGGACGAACGGGGCGTGGTGCGTTGGAGAAGTTGTTCAGATAAACTGGGCTTGAATGAGCGTTTCACCAATGCGATTGTCGTAGATCCGGGGAAATCCGGACGCTGGATAGTTGGAACGGAAGCGGGTGTCCTGGTATACGAAGATGAAGGAAAAAGCTGGACGCACACGAATCTCAACAATTGTCCGGTATATGCGGTCTGTTTCGCGCGGGGATTGTTCTGGGCAGGAACTGACGGCAGAGGTGTGTGGAGCAGTAACGATGGTTTGCAATGGAAGATAGCCGGCCGGGGAATGGAGGAGGAAGTCGTATTTGCTGTTGTTGATGCGGACGACGACATCCTGGTCGGCACTACGCAGGGGTTGTTTATGGGCAACGGGACGGAAAGCTGGAAGCGGGTGGGTCCGAGGATTCAGATAACGGCCCTGGCAGTTCACCCGCGGGAGAGGAATTCCTGGATGGCGGGAAGCAGTCCGGGGGGATTATGGTATTCCCGGGATGGCGGCACGAGCTGGATGCAAGCCGGAGTTACAGGCAACATCAGCGCTATTGCTGCGCCGGAGTAAGGAGGATTCTATTGAACATTAAAGCAAGTACGAAAGAATACCTGGCTGGAGTGCAGGCACGTACAGACGAGCTTCTAACGGCGATTGATGAGCGTACAGGAAACTCTCTCTGGACTGCTTATACAATTATGTCGCTTGGGGGAGATAAAAGCAGTATTACGGCTGCGGCGAAAAAAACCCTTTCAAAATCAACCGTTGGACCATTTGAGGTGTTTCCCACCATGATGCTCGTCAGCCGCTGGAAAGAAGAGCTTCCCGGAGAAGTGCTTTCCCTTGCAAAACAATGCATGACACGCACTATTCAGGATCGGGGGAACACGGAGAATCACTGGCTCATGTACTACACGGCCAACCTGCTTGCCGCAGAATACTGGACTGATGTTGACACATGGTGGAATGGGCTGCCGCGGGAAGCCATGCTGGCGGAAGCTATGCGGTGGATCCTCGGGATGATCGAACGAACCGCCGTATACGGGCATCATGAATATGATTCCCCGCTGTACCATATCTATCATATGCTTCCCATGATGGTCATCACCGACCATACCCGTGATGAACACCTCAGGCATCAGGCCGAGCAGACGCTCAATCTGTTCGTTGCGGAAATGGCGCTGGAGTATTTTCACGGTTCCTGGGCAGGGGGACACAGCAGAGAAGGATACCGGCAGAACACATGGAACCGGACAGGCGTTGTTCAGATGCTTCAGTACCTCTACTTCGGAGGTGAGAGTTTCAATCCCGATTACCACGTGCAGCCTGTTGCAACGTACGCGCTGACATCGGCTTATCGTCCCCCGGCAATCCTCGCCGCTATTGCTATAGATAAGGAAAGCCCCTGTGTCGTCAAGAAGACCAGGGCGCCGAGAAATATCTACCGCCATGTGGCACAAGAGGCGGAAAGGATACGCAAGTACACCTACCTGAGTGAATCATTTGCCCTGGGATCGACCCAGTTGGGGCTTCCCGGTCCGCCGGCAGGTCCAATAGACACGGTTTCGTGGGATTTAACATGGCAGGGTCCAAAGCACGGTGCGAAGATCGTCTGTAATCATCCTTACCGTGATCCCCGGCGTTTTTCCGCATTCCTCGCCGGTCCGCCACAGGTAGTGGGGCGGGGCGTTGCCTCGGATAAGCCCTACCTGCAGTTTCCCGACCGGCTCTTCGGCGCGTCCCCTTATGAACGGATTATGCAGCATGAAGGCGCAATTATCGTTTTGTACCGAATTCCCGGGGATGATGAGGCGCCGTATGTCAATCTCTACCTTCCTAAAACCATAAACTGGACTGAAAAAGATGGTTGGCTGTTTGCAGATCTGGAGAGCTTCTACGTTGCTCTGATGCCCATAGGTTTATACACCTGGCAGGCAATCCGGGAATCAAACAATGCCGGCATTATGGTCACAGAGGGGGACCTTATAGACGGGTGGCTGCTCCGGATAGAAGATATCCATGCCGGATTGGTACTGGAGGCTGTGGAAGCAAAAGGTAACGGCACTTTCCAGTCCTTTACCGAAAACAGGATAAACCGGAAGGTGGACCTGAACGGATGGCCCGATGATCAAAGAGTCGCTGTCGAGAACCACAGGGGGGAATGGCTCGAAATGCATTACAACGGGCCTCACATGGTAAACGGTGAGCCCATAAATTATTCCTACCCGCTTTTTGAAGCTCCCGGTGTTGAAGCAGAACTTGGAACGGGGAAAATAGTCTTTCGAAGGGGAGATGATGTGCTCGAGCTCGATTTCGGTATCGATCCGGAAAAACCTCTCCTTCCCATGCGGAGTGTAGGATAATTGGAAGAAGCTTCTAAAAGCACACGAAAATAGACTGCAGGAGGTCTGTTATATGAAACCGGAAGAAATAAGTGTTGTAGTACTTGGAGCAAGTAACAAACCTGAACGTTATTCGAATATGGCTGTAAAGCTGCTTAAAGAGAAGGGATATAACGTTATTCCGATTCATCCTTTGCTGGATGAAATTGAAGGTTTTCCGGTAGTTCATAATTTAAAAGATATCCCTGATAATATCCATTCATTGACATTATATGTAGGACCAAAACACATTTCTCCGGTAATTGATGATATCATTAAAATTAAACCGGGACGTGTTATAATGAATCCGGGCACAGAATCCGAAGAGTTAAAGGATAAGCTCTCTCAATATAACATACCGTTTTTTGAAGCCTGTACCCTTGTTCTGCTAAAAACAGGACAATTTTAACAGACC
>CBDUZM010000060.1:0-11020 GCA_965371685.1 uncultured Spirochaetaceae bacterium
ATTAAAATATTTATCTTGGATTTTTCTTGAGCAGTTTTTATGAATAATTCAGGTTACTAAAATGGAGGTTTGACGATGAAAAAATTTCTGATTTCTTTACTAATTGTACTGGGAACCGGGGTACTGGTAGTGTCTCTTACTCTGTGCAAGGGAAAAGCAAAAATAAAGTCAGCCGTAGAAAATAGCTATGATGAAGTCACTTCTAAACTGGATCAGGGAGGAAATTTCTACCTGTACGTCAGTACAGAGAGGGTTGTAAAGTATGTGGAAGAATTTGGTGGAAAGCTGCGTAAAATCATTGAGGCAGAAGCCACCAGTTCTCAGTCGGAGAATACAGAGGCTTTGAAGATTTTTGATTTTGTCTTCGGGATAATAAAAAAATGTGGTCTGACCGAAATCAGTGGTATAGGAATGAGCTCCGTAGCGATGAAAAATAATTACAATCACAGTAAAGTTGTAGTGCACCATTATAAAGAGAAAGGAAAAGGACTTATATGGCAGCTCTGTGAGGAAAAATCCCATGACCTGGATGGACTAAAACTGCTGCCTGCGGATACAGTGCTGGCTGGGTTCATCGATTTTAGGTTAAATATGTTGTGGCAGTGGATAAAAAAAGAGGCTGAAGCATCCGACCTACCCAATCTCAAGCAAAATGTTCTGTCTTTGGAACCTCTGCTACAGAGTCAAGGAATTCAGCTGGATAAGTTGCTGGACTCTTTTAGCGGAAGGATGGGATATATGCTGGCTCTCGACAGTGAAAAAAAATTCACCATTCCCATAGGACAAACTCCTATGGAAATCCCCGTGCCCGGACTGGCTCTTGTATTCTTTGTCAAGGATGATACCTTCTTCAACCTGCTGCAAACAAAGCTTCCCTTTGTCCAAAAATCAGAGGAAGAAGGGATCAAGAAACTGATTATTCCTGTTCCCCCCATGCCCCTGCCTCTGAAGCCGGAAATTGTTCAAACGGATGATATGCTCATTCTGGCTTCCTCCCCCAGCATTATAGAGGCTATGCTAGCGGCAAAGGAGAACGGAAATGGTCTTACCGCCACCCAAGAGTTTAAAGACCTGTCGGCACATATTCCACTCAAAGGGAATGGCTTTGATTTTATCGGATCAAGGCTTTTTCATATTATCCTGGATATCCAGAAAAAAGCCATGGAGGTATCCGGAGAGATAAAAGATGAAAACATAGCTGTGAAGGAGTTCTTTGACATGTTACCTAAAGATATGGCGATGTTCGCAGTTCTGCAAAATTCAGACGAAGGACTGGTTTACAGCATCAATCACGCTATGGATTTTGAGCTTCTTGTCCTTCCAGCTATCCCGGCAGCAGGGGTAATGGCTGCTCTGCTTATTCCCAATGCCATTACAGCTATGCAGAAGACCAAACAGAAAGGCACGATGAAAGATATAGCTGTTATTTCCGTATCCCTTACAGATTATGTTACTGATAACGGGATTACACCTAAACAAGATGGGATATATGATAGGAATAGTGAATTTAATAAAGCCTTAAGTCCTTTTTATGTAAAAATTCTACCTGTAAAAGATTCCTGGGATAACAATTTTAGAGTTTATTGTAGAAAAGCCTGCAATGGAAAATACGGAATTTCTGGCGCTGCTGCTGATGATTTTGTTGTAGTATCTTATGGCCGAGATGGAAAAAAAGATAATTGGAAGTTTAGCTCAAGTAATCCAGAGGCAGGCCTTTTTGTTGTGTATGCCATGGAAGATTTTGATAAAGATCTTGTTATGTGGAATGGCAGTTGGATCCGGGCGCCAAGGAGAAGTAGAAGATAGCTCATTTTGATCTTACTATTCCTCCACGCAGGCGATCGCCCCTGTCGGGCAGACCATGGTGCACAAGGGTTCCTTTTCGCCTTCGCACAGATCGCATCGAATTGCAACAGGAAGACCGCGTTCGTTTTCCCCCCCGGTCGCAATAGCGCCGAAAGGGCAGACCATGACGCACATCCAGCAGCCGACGCACCGTGTCTGGTCGTGGAGCACTTGCCCTGTTTCGGCATCCTTGGTGATGCATCCGTTCATGCATGCGTCCACGCACTTCGGTTCGTCGCAATGGCGGCACACCCGCTGCCCCTCAAATCTCTCGAAAAGGTCCTGCCATATGGTGATGGCGGCTTTGCCGGGATTGCACGCGCCCCAGCGCCTGACCGAGCAGGCGGACGCGCACAACCGGCAGCCGGTGCACAGATCCGGGTTGGTGTAAATTCTTCTAGTTTTCACCGGCCACCTCTTTCGCCCTTTCACCGGGCACCTTTCCGTCTGTCGTCCATCCGCGAAGGTCATAATATCTGTCCAACATCTTTGCAAACTGTGTCCGGTCTATGTAATGCCCTTTGGATAGCGCCTTTGGCATGGGGTCGTCGAAGTACCTTCCCGGCAGGGTGTCGTCCTTGCGGCTTATGCCCTCCCTCATGTTAATGACCCGCTCGAGATCAACTATCCGAAGTGCGCACTCACGCAGTTCGTCCGGCGTTATGTCCCAGCCTTTTACGGTTTTGATCATCCGCGAGAAATGCTCGTAACCGAGGAAGTGCGGGCTGTTGAAACCGTGGCAGACGAACTTGCATATCCCCACCGAATCCACCACGGAATAGATGTTCTCGTGAAAAAAGATCGTTTTTTCCTTCGTTTCATATGATGTGGGATTGGGGTCTATTCGTGAGCCGTAAATCTTTTCCAGGAAATCGGACGGCAGGTCGAATATCTCCAGCGTAGGGCGGCTGCGGAGGTGGTCCGCCCCCCTCGATGCGGTCGCGATGCCCAGCGCGAAGCTTTTAAGATAGCGGACGTCGTGGGGATCCGATTGGGGCAGCCCTTTGACCGCTATCATGAAATGCTTCGCCTTTTCTCCGAACCGATCGACGATCCTTGTCCCCTCGGCAAGCAGATCTCCGAGATCCTCCCTGTCCACGATTTGATGGATGAGTTTTTTGATCATCTTGTAATCGCCAAACTCAAGACGGCCGCCGGTCTGCTCCTGAGTAAGGATTCCCTTTTGCGACGCCTCGATTGCCCATGCGATCATGGCGCTGGTGGAGGAGACATCCAGCCCCAGATCGTTGACGATATTCTGAAGCTCGATCACGTTTTCGGTGTTCGCGATGCCCAGGTTCGCCCCGAGAAGCGCGATGGATGTATATTCGGGCCCCTCGCCGAGCGGGATCACGGTGTTGCGGTGGCGGCAGTGCACGACGCAGCCGTAGCAGGAAAGCATTTTCTCGACGTGTTTGTGGATTTCCTCGGCGTTTAAGGTGTCCTCGAACTGGTTTTCGAGGCTGTTTTTAGTGCGGATCGCGCCCAGGTAATTGCTCACGTCGTAAAGCAGAGGAGTGCCGACCCGCCCCAGCACTTTCGTTACCTTTGACGACAGGATGTGGTTGCGGAGGCTGACGACCTCCTCGGCGAACCCTTCGGGCCGGGCTATGGGAATTCCGAGGCCGCCCCTTACAACTATGGCCTTGATGTTCTTGGATCCCATGACCGCGCCGAGACCCCCGCGGCCGGCGGTGTTTTTAACGCCGGTCCGAAGGCAGGCGAAGCGTACGCCGGTCTCGCCGGCGCGCCCAATGCAGGCGATCTCGACGTCCCGACCGAAGTCGGCGCGCAAGGCACGCTGCACGTCGTTGGTATTTTGCCCCCAGTATTTTTTCGCAGGACGGATTTCGATTTTGCCGTTTTCGATGTAGATCAGGCAGGGCTTGTCGGCACGTCCCGTGATAACGAGCCGGTCGACGCCGCCGAACCTCATGGTCGGTCCGAAAAAACCTCCGCAGTTCGAATCGCCCAGAACCTTGGACTCCGGGGATTTGGCCGTAACGTTGAACCTGCCGGAATTGGGAAGCCCCGAGCCGGTCAGAAGGCCGTTGCCGAAGATGAGCACGTTTTCGGGCGAAAGGCCGTCTATGCCCGGTTTGAGCATCTTGTGCAGGTAATACATGTTGAGGCCGCGGCCGCCCAGATAACGCCTGACGATATTATCCGGCGTGTTTTCGACGCTGATACTGCCGCTGTCGAGGTCTATGAAGCAGACGTTCGTATCCTGGCTCCTGGAGGCTACCATTCGCGCCTCCCTTCCTCGCGTTCTTTCCATTTCTCATCGTTGAAATTCTTTTCGTAAATCTCCTGGGAGCTGATGCTCTCCGGCCATTCCACGTTGCCCTCGATTTCCTCTTTATGAAGCCCTCTTATCAGATCGAACCACCCCTTGCTTTCAGTGAGTACGTCGTTTTCGATGCCCGACACAACGATTTTTTCGTTGATCAGTTTCAAAATCATCCCCGCCTGCTGGATCTGCCCTATCAGGACGGCTCCTGCCGCGCGTCCATTTTTAAAGACCAGTTTCTTATAGAGCCGGTTTTCCGGCGCCGCGTGACTGCGCACAGTAAATCCTTCGCCTGTCGGGTTTACCAGCCCCATGGTGATGCAGGGCACGCCGCCGCACTCGATCGAGTTCATACCGATCGATCCGTCGTATTGTTTTTTAACGCCCGACATATTTGCGCCGGCGAACCCGCCCTGGATGGCGGCGTTTGGCCAGTTGGCGTTTATCGATAAACCGCCCGTGACCAGGTCCGGGAACTCGACTACGTCACCCGCCGCGTAGATGCCGGCCTTGTTTGTCTGCATATACGGATCAACGATAATGCCTCGGCCAACCTCTATTCCGGAATCGCGGGCAAGATCGGCGTTGGGCGTCACTCCGGCCGTTACGAGCAGAAGGCTGCACGGAATCCTGTCGCCCTTTCCGGTCAATACGCCGTTAATCCTGCCGTTTTCGACGAGCACTTTTTCGACGGTCGTATTTAAAAAAACGTCCGTGCCCCTGGCCTGAAGGGCTTTTGCGAGTATGTCGGATCCGGTCGAATCCATTATTGCGGGCATAATTCGATCCATCATCTCGACGATGGAAACTTTCATGCCCCTGACCTGAAGAGCGAAGGCGGCCCTGATGCCGATCAGGCCGGCGCCGATGACAACCGCGTTACCGTCGCCGTCCGGGGAATTCATGATTTGACGCGCATCCTCAAGCGTATGAAAGAAGCAAACGCCCTTGGAGTCCATTCCTTCGATATTCAGGGTTCTGGCATTGCTTCCTGTTGCAATAAGCGCCTTTTCGAAAGATATCTTTTCGCCCGTATGGGTGGTTGCGGTCAGATTTTCCGGATCGATCTGAACTACTTTCCGGTCGTCCATAATTCGCAGATTGAGCCGGTCGTAGAAATCGTCTTTTCGAAAGAGGATGTCGTTTTCCTGAAGCTCACCGGCGACCAGGTGGGTCAGCATGGGCCTTGAATAGATCTTTTTGCCCTGTGAGGTGACGATCGTACAATTCCCTTCGCGGTCCACGGCCCTTATGGCCTCTGCCGCACTGACAGCCGCGATCGAATTCCCCACGATCAGATATTTTGTTCTAAGGTCCATTCATCCTCCGGAAATTGCAGCACTCCATCAGGCTCATGTCTATGGCCCCGCCGTCTGAGCCGCCTCATTAAAAATAAAAAATTATCCCTTTTTAACCTTCTCAACTACCATATCCCAGCGTGCGGCAAAGGTTGCCCTCTCTATATTTTGGAGTTCGCCGATCACGATCTTTTCACACTTTTTCTTTTCTGCAGGGCTCAGGGCATCGTATTTGCTCTTGAGGATGGTGTTTTCCTTGTACCAATCCCAACCTTCCCGGCCCTCCTTCATCTTGTTCATCTTGCCGTAGCTGGTAGGACATGGTACGAGCATTTCGATGAAGGAAAAGCCCTTGGACTGAATACCTCTTTTAATTGCCTGCACCGATTCGTATGGATAGCCAATACACCACCGGGCTGCATACGGCGCTCCCGCCCCAATAGCAAGCTTACAAAGGTCGAACGGCTCTTCTACGTTGCCGTACGGAGTAGTTGTAGTCTTTTTATCCACAGGTGTCGTTGGTGAGACCTGGCCGCCGGTCATGCCGTAGTTGTAATTATTGATGCAAATCACGGTCATGTCCACATTGCGGCGTGCGGCATGTATGAAGTGATTGCCGCCTATTCCAGCGCAGTCACCATCTCCTGTGAAAACGATGACGGATAGCTCTGGGTCTGCAGTCTTTATCCCGGTTCCGAATGCCAAAGCACGGCCGTGTGTGGTATGGAGGCCATCTGCATCGATATATGCGGGAAGACGTGACGAGCAGCCTATACCTGAGGCAAATACAATCTTGTCGATATCCAGTTTGCACATGTCCAGTGCCCTTAAAGCATAGTTTAAAACATTGCCAATTCCGCAGCCCGTGCAGAATATGGAAGGGTACATGTTGTCATCGATATACTTGTCTCTGATATGTTTGGCCTTGTTGAACATCACTTTCCACCCACCACTGCCTTTACAATGTCATCGGGGGTGTGCATTACACCACCTATCTTTGGCAACAGCTGAACATCGCACTCGCCGCGTGCAGCTTCGGTAACTGTGTGATACAGCTGACCAAGGTTCATCTCTGGAACGTAAATGGTCTTTACCTTTTTAGCAAGGTCATGTACTTCCTTATATGGGAAGGGCCAGACCGTGACGAGACGCAGGCTGTTTGTTTTTATACCCTTCTTTTTCAATCTCTTAGCAGCAGATATCGCGGCCCTTGATGTTATTCCATAGCTAACGATCCCTGCCTTTGCACCTTCTACATAATCTTTTTCCACATTGGTAAGTTTCTCCCGATTGTCTGAGATTTTTTCACATATCCGCCTTACCAGTTTGGTATGCACAGCTGCGTCGTCTGTAGAAGGATAGCCCTTATCATTGTGTGTGAGGCCGGTGACATAAATATGATACCCCTTCCCAAAGTTTGCCAAACACGCAGGATCGGACTTTTTTGCTTTGAAAGGTACGTATCCTTCAGTGGATTGGGGTTGGTCTCTATCCACCAGATTTAATTCCTTTTTTAATGGCAATTTGACCCTTTCACGCATATGGCCAACGTCCCCGTCCGTCATTACAAGCACCGGGTTACGATATCTCTCTGCAAGATTGAATGCCTCTATCGTGAGGTCCATACATTCCTGTACATTGCTTGGTGCGAGCGCTATTATTTCATGGTCTCCGTGGGTGCCCCACCTGGCTTGCATTATATCACCCTGGGATGCCTCGGTTGGCTGACCAGTGGAGGGGCCGGAGCGCTGCACGTTAACAATAACACATGGTGTCTCGGTCATGCATGCATAACCGATGTTCTCCTGCATCAGGGAAAAGCCGGGCCCAGATGTTGCCGTCATTGACTTTGCGCCTACCCATGAGGCGCCGATTACTGCAGAGATACTCGCTATCTCGTCCTCCATCTGTATGTATGTTCCACCCACCATTGGCATGAACCTTGAGAGTATCTCTGCCGTTTCCGTGGCTGGGGTAATGGGATAGCCAGCAAAGTACTTGCATCCGGCTAGTAGAGCCCCGTATCCAACAGCGATGTCACCCTGGATGAACTGTTCCCTCTTGCCAAGGGTCTTCATAATCTCGTCATAATTGTATGGCGCGATCATGATTTTCCCCCCATTTTATAGCCCTCTTCGAATGCCTTGATGTTCAATTTCTCGGTTCCTTTTGGTATTCTATCCAGAATGGTCGCCTTCATCGTCTTTTTGGATACGATCTGATATTCGGATGTAATGTATCCCAGCATTACGATGTTCGCAACTATTTTACGCCCCACCTTCTCTGCTGTCTTTAAGAAAGGCACCTCAACTGCGCTCTTCATATCTGTTTTTACCAGATCCTTATCGACAACTATCTTTGTCCCCCTCTTGACATCGGCCCCATATTTATCAAAGCCGGGCTGAGAGAGGGCAATGAAGATATCCGGAACCATTACCTTTGGATAGTCCACGAGTCCATCTGCAATTACCACCTCGGAGCGTGCCGCGCCCCCTCTGGACTCCGGGCCATACGATTGGGTCTGCACCGCGTTCATTCCCTCTCTTGAGGCAGCCTCGCCCAATATCACACCGGCCAGGATGATCCCCTGGCCGCCAAAACCCGCAATTCTAACCTCTTTTCTCATAGGCTCATCTCTTTTTCTTGTCCTTTAAACCCAGCTTATAGCCCTCCTCGAAGGCGTCCAGGTTCATCTTCTCGGTGCCCTTTGGCACCCTTTGTTTAATGCTTTCATGCATGGCCTTTTTTGATACCGGCCCTGCAATGGCAGTAAGATAGCCTAAAAGCACAAGGTTGCTAACAATCTTTCGTTTGAACTTCTTATATGCTATCTCGGTGGCTGTTATCTCATATGTGTTCTTGTTTTTCTTGTCTATATTTACGAGATCGGGGTCGATAATAAGTATCGTGTCGGGTCCAAGTTCATCTGCATACATGTTGTATGCTTCTTGAGACATGGAAACCAAGATATCGGGATTGTGGAACTCGAGCTCGTATATATCGCCATCAGAGACGATCACATCGCTTTTGCATGCCCCACCCCTGGACGCACTGCCATACGACTGGGTCTGGATCGCATTGTTTCCGTCAAGGACTGCTGCACTCCCTGTTATATATCCGGCCATTACTATTCCCTGGCCGCCAAAACCTGAAAATCTTATCTTTATAATTATTCCCCCCCCTGGACTCTTTTAGTAAGGGCGCCAAGCTCGTCAGTGAACTCCTTTCTATTTCGCTCCACCAGCTTGCCGATTACGAATTTTCCCTCCAGTTCATCCTCAGACATGTTCTGCGCCTTTTCAACCCTCACAGAATTCTCTTTGAAGTATATAAGAAAATCCTGACCGGTTCTCTTCCCAACACGGCGTCCATAGCTTACCGGGCATTGGGATATGATCTCAACGAAGGAAAAGCCCTTCTTCTTTATGGCATTCTGCATGGATTCCATTAGCGGAAATACGTGGTATGTCGTCCACCGGGATACATAGTTTGCTCCGGCAGCGGCTACAACCTCGGCAATATTCAATGGATACTCTATGTTCTTGTATGGGGATGTTGTGGTGGGGATGCCAGGGGGCGTTGTTGGTGAAACCTGGCCCCCGGTCATGCCGTAGATGAAGTTGTTAATCAGAAAGACGGACATATCGATATTTCGGCGTGCTGCATGGATAAGATGGTTACCGCCAATACCGGCAATGTCACCGTCTCCGGCGATCACCACAACATGCATATCGGGCTTCATGACCTTGGCACCCGTTGCAAAGGCTATGGCCCTGCCGTGGGTCGTATGGAGTGTATCGCATTTAAGATATGGCGATGGTATCCAGGAGGAACAGCCAATGCCGGTGACAGAGAGCATATTCTTCTTATCCAATTGAAGCTCATCAAGGGCGTGGGCATATGCATTAAGGACCGTACCACCACCGCATCCAACGCAAAAAGCTGTCGGTAATATCTCTTCTCTGAGATACTCCATCATCCGGTGTTTCTTTTTCTCTGCCATTATGCTCCCCCCTTTATTGCATTGTAGATCTCCACAATCCCATGTGGAATACCACCTATCTTCGATAAGGGGATTACCTCGCAATCCACGAAACGTTCTATCTCTCTTGACACCTGGCCCAGGTTCATCTCCGGGACATATATCTTATCAACCTTCTTGCCAAGCGCTATGATCTGCTTCTTCGGGAAGGGCCAGATCGTAATAAGACGCATCATACCTATCTTCTTCTTCGCCTTTCTTGCCCTGAGCAATGCCCCGTAGGCAGGCCTTGCCGTTGCCCCGTAGGCAACGATTGCAGCCTTGGCATCCTTTAGGTTGTGCTCTTCCACCCTTATTATCTTCTCCCTGTTCTTATCGATCTTGTCGTATAAGCGGCGAATCAGCTTATCGTGAACTCCCTGGCTCTCCACATCCCTCATTCCGTTATCCTTGTGCGTGGAGCCGGTAATGTGAACGAACCGTCCGTCACCGAACTCGATCATGCCGGGGATCAATGATCCGCCAAAGGCCTCCTCATTTGCCGTTGCCATATTTCTGGGATGGAGTTTGATATCAGAAACCTTGTGAAATGTTATCTTCTCCCTGAGTTGCCCTATCTCGCCGTCCGTGAGCAAGACCACGGGATTTCGGTATTCCTCTGCAAGATTGAAGCAATCGATCATGAAATCGAAGCATTCCTGGACGCTGTTGGGTGCAAGTGCGATCATCTCGTGGTCGCCGTGGGTTCCCCAGCGTGTCTGCATAATGTCGCCCTGGGCAGGCTTAGTAGCCTGTCCTGTAGATGGGCCGGAGCGCTGTACATTCACAATGACGCACGGTGTCTCTGTCATGCATGCATAACCTAGGTTCTCCATCATCAAGGAGTATCCCGGACCGCTGGTTGCGGTCATCGCCCGGGCACCTGCCCATGCAGCCCCGATGACTGCAGAAATACTGGCGATCTCGTCCTCCATTTGGATATAATAGCCGCCTACATGTGGTATTTCCCTGGCAATTGTTTCCAAAATCTCTGATGCAGGGGTGATCGGATAGCCGCCAAAGAAGTTGCATCCGGCATAGAGGGCGCCATATGCACAAGCCTCATCTCCCAGCATAAACATTGTTTTATTCTCATATTTTTTAAGATACTCTGAACGCAGGTCCATGCTATTCACCTACTCGTTAATAATGAAGATTGCAAACTCTGGGCACATGAGCTCGCAGAGACGGCATCCCACACAGTCGTCCTCGTTCTTCACGTACGGGGGATAATATCCCTTCTTATTCAGCTTGTCTGAAGTTTCTAATACCTTCAAAGGGCAGAAATCCGTACATATCGCGCATCCTTTACATAATTCCTCATCAATATGTATCATTGGTTCACCGTTCAATTAAGGCAGTAACATCCTGCTTTATTTATAAAAACTGCCGATAACCTAACATATTATAAAGCATCCAGTTAGGTTTTTTCTCCGAACAATTTCCGTCATAACTTTGTCCTGTGACATTTCTGTAAGATCTCAAATTTATTATCGGCATTTTTTACCCTCCGGGCGAGCCGATCTTACCGCAGTGGCTTCGTCGTGTTCCATCATTCCCGTGCAA
>CBDUZM010000061.1:0-10903 GCA_965371685.1 uncultured Spirochaetaceae bacterium
CAGTGGTTTCGACCACTCTGGATCGACTATCACGGCATTATGTCCGGTCATGCAGAGGGAGGAATCGTTCGGGATATCTACGGCATTTTGGCAATAACAATTTATTTTGGAATTGCCGTGATTGGAATGGGGCTGCTCATTAATTGGATTAATCTCTCGATCAAAGGCAGCTGGCTTAAACTCGTTCTTGATAAGGCAGGATTGATAGGCGGCTGGATGTACGGTGCGGGTATTTATGTTGCGTTTAAATATGTTCGGAGCGGTTACAAGGTTCTGCCGCCGGCCTCCCTGTTGTTCTGGCTGCTGGGTATTCCTGTCCTTATTCTTTTGTTAAAAGCGCCCCTGGAATTCGCTCTTGAGAATAAGAAATATCCGAACAGGAAAATAACGATTTTTACTCTCATCGATTTCTTTATGGAATGGATTGTAACAATACTGGAAATATTCAGCGGGTATCTGGCCAACACGTTATCTTTCATGCGGGTGGCCGGTCTGGGGATCGCCCACGTAAGCTTGATGATAGCTTTTTTCGAGATTGCAAGAATGATCGGTGGAGATGGGAAGATCGGCGTTTTATCTGTATTGATCCTTATTCTCGGCAATTTGCTGGTTATCGCGCTGGAGGGCCTTTCCGCGGGTATCCAGGCTCTCAGGCTCAACTATTATGAATTCTTTTCCAAGTACTTTACCGGAAGGGGCATTGCCTATCTGCCGGTATCGCTTAAGAAGCGGGATTAAAATGCATGAGGAGTTTAAATATGAATGATCCTAAAGAAAGTTTCAGGAGAAATGTGGCAACGAGTATTATTGTGCTGCTCGGTGTAATGGTGATATTCAGTCTCATTACCACGGTGGACGCTTCGGCGCAGGAAAGCGCGACTGTTGAATCAGACATATCGCCGGAAAAAGCCAAAGTAAGCCAGTTTGGATTAATCGCAGCCGCCATTGCTTTCGGCTTCGGCGCTCTGGGCGCCGGAATTGCCATAGCTAATGTCGGAGCGGCGGCCATGGGAGCGATCGCCGAGAAACCGGAAATCGCAGGTCAGGCATTGATTTTTATTGCCCTGGCGGAAGGACTGGTTGTTTTCGGATTTATCACCGCTTTAATGATACTGGGGAAAGTATAGACAGCGGTATGAAGTATACCATAATTGGTGATGAAGATGCTGTCCTTGGTTTCGGAATGGTAGGGGTGAAAGGGAGTATAGCGGATAGTCCTGCTGAAGCGGAAGAGGCATTTAAGTCAATCCTGGAAGATCATGAAGTCGGTATCGTCATCATTACTGAACGGGTTGCAGAGCTCATCCGCCCACAGGTGGATCGTTTTATATTTACCAATACATTCCCGTTGATAGTGGAAATTCCGGATAGAAAAGGCAGGATTACGGGAAAATCAGGTATAAGAGAGATGGTCAATGAAGCAATCGGAATTAAACTCTAATACAGACAGTGAGCCCTCTGCTGCTTCCATGGACGAGAGCGCACTCATTGAGAGCATTGAGCAGGATGCTTCCCGGGAAGCGGATAAGATCGATGCTCAAACCCAAAAAATCGTGGAGGATAGGAGGAAGGCGGCGGAACAGCAAATTCAGCTGATCAAGCAGCAGGCGGATGAGAAGCTTAAAGGTCAGGTTGCCGCCATAGAGAGAAACACGGCTTCATCCATTGCTGTGGAAATCCACCGTGCCGGCCTCCGGATTCGAGAGACGATTACCCGGGAAGTTATCCATAAGGCCGAACAGCGGTTACAATCACTTATGGGTAAGAAAGAGTACAGCGGAATTCTGCAGGACTGGATCGTCGAAGGAGCGATAGGCTTGAATGCGGAAAAAGCGGAAGTAAATGCCTCCGAGGCGGAGATGAAGCTTATCAATGGGGGCCTTTTAACAAAGGCTGAAGCGAAAGTCAAGGATATTATGGGGAGAAAGGTCAATCTCGTGAAAAGCAGGCGGGATCCACTCTCAGCACAAGGCGTTGTGCTTACAACTGAAAACGGTCGTATATCTTTCAATAATCAGGCGCCTACCCGTTTTCTCCGTTACCAGTCGGAAATCAGGAAATTGATTATGAGTGAATTGGTCGAGTGAGTTGGAGATGAGCGAGAGAATAGTAGGATATGTTGAACGGGTTAACGGTCCCGTTATACAGGTCGGCGGAGTAACAGATGCCGGGATGCTCGAGCTGGTGCATGTGGGGGAAGTCCGCCTTGTGGGTGAAATTATCAAGCTGGAAGCGGGTAAGGCCACCGCCCAGGTGTATGAAGATACCACGGGCCTTACGCCGGGAGAAAATGTATATGGATCCGGCATGCCTCTGTCTGTTGAGCTCGGTCCGGGTTTGATAGGGACGATATACGATGGAATCCAGAGACCGCTGGAAGCAATACGGGATATATCAGGGCAGTTTATCGAACGGGGCATTAATTATCCCTCTTTAGATCGTGAAAAAAAGTGGCACTTTATCCCTGCCGGCCTGACTGTAGGAAGAGAAATTGCTCCGGGAAACGTATTGGGTTCGGTTCAGGAGACGGAGCGGATTAATCACAGGATATTGGCGCCCCCTGACAGGGGGGGGGTATTGAAGAGCCTTGCCCGGGAGGGAGACTATACGATAGAAGAGCCCATCGCTTTGCTCGAGACGCCTGAAGGAGAGATTCAGCTTCGCATGCTTCAGCGTTGGCCGATACGTGTTCCCAGGCCTGTGGCGGAACGGTCAGCCAATGATGTACCATTATTAACCGGACAGCGGGTTATCGATACCCTTTTTCCGGTGGCCAAGGGAGGAACAGTCGCTATACCGGGAGGATTCGGAACAGGGAAGACCATGACCCAGCATGCTATAGCCAAGTGGTGTGATGCCTCTATTATCGTCTACATCGGCTGCGGAGAGCGGGGCAATGAGATGACCGATGTTCTCACAGACTTTCCCAAGCTGATTGACCCCCGAACAGGACGCAGCCTGATGGAGCGAACCATACTCATAGCAAACACTTCCAATATGCCTGTATCTGCCAGGGAAGCGAGCATATATACAGGAACGACACTTGCCGAATATTATCGTGATCAGGGTTACCATGTTGCGGTCATGGCCGATTCCACTTCCCGGTGGGCGGAAGCTCTTCGTGAGCTTTCCGGCCGTATGGAGGAGATGCCTGCCGAGGAAGGATTCCCCGCATACCTGCCCACCCGGATTGCCGAGTTCTACGAGAGAGCCGGCTCGATGAAAACTCTTGCCGGTACTGTCGGATCGGTTACGATAATCGGAGCTGTTTCTCCTCCGGGAGGAGATTTTTCCGAACCTGTCACCCAGCACACCAAGCGGTTTGTGCGCTGTTTTTGGGGATTGGACAGACAACTGGCAAATGCCAGGCACTATCCTGCCATCTCCTGGCTTGACAGCTACAGTGAATACTTAAGCGACGTAACTCCCTGGTGGGAAGAGCAGGTCGGAACGGAGTGGGCTGCCGATCGTGCAGAGATCATGGAGCTCTTGCAGCGGGAAGTGCGTTTGCAGCAAGTGGTAAAGCTGGTAGGACCGGATGCTCTTCCGGACAGCCAGCGTTTTATCCTCGATGTTTGTACTCTCTTTAAAAACGCTTTTTTGCAGCAGAATGCCTTTGACGATATCGATCGCTATACCACTGCGGAGAAGCAAATGCGAATGCTCGCCCTGATCCTCATGTTTTGGCGCCGGGGTAATCAGGCTATCAAGAGAGGAGTCACATTGGTTAAATTGAGAAGAATGAAGGTATTCCAGGATGTCATTAAGATGAAGTTAAGTATTCCAAACGAAGATCTTGAATCCTTCGACAAGCTCCTGGCAAGGCTTGAGCGAAGTTTCGATCAATTGGAGTCCATATATGCCTGAATCTGTGGATATTCATAAAGCCGAAAAGAGACTGCTGGCAGGACGGGAATACGCGGGTGTTGATAAGATCGAAGGCGCCCTTATTTACATAAGAAATACCCATCCTGTAGGTTATCGAGAACTTGTGGAGTGCGTGGATGATAGAGGCGAAGTTCGATTGGGAATGGTACTCGATACATCCGATTCCGTAGCGGTTATTCAAGTTTTTTCCGGTACTTCGGGTCTGACACTGCCGAACACCAGGGTTCGTTTTAAAGGTCAGACCCTCAAGCTCGGTGTGACCGATAAAATGCTCGGCCGCATTTTCAACGGTTTGGGAGAACCAATAGACGACGGCCCGGCGCCGGTAGGGGAGCTGGAACTGGATATAAACGGAAAACCGATTAATCCTACCGCAAGGGCTTATCCGAAAGATTTTATACAAACAGGTATCTCGGTTATAGACGGCATGAATACCCTGATACGGGGTCAGAAGCTGCCGATCTTTTCCGGAAATGGTTTACCCCATAATAATCTGGCGGCCCAGATTGCCAGGCAGGCAAAGATAAAGGGCGCAGAGAGCGATTTTGCCGTGGTCTTTGCAGCCATGGGGGTAAAACACGATGTGGCTCGATTCTTTATCCGTTCCTTTGAGGAGACGGGCGTGCTCGAAAAAGTGGCTCTTTTCCTCTCTCTGGCTGATGATCCCTCCATCGAACGGCTCATAACTCCCCGGTCGGCATTGACCCTGGCCGAGCATCTTGCATTCAACAAAGATATGCATGTTCTCGTTATCATGACCGATATGTCAAATTACTGTGAATCCCTCAGGGAGATATCCACGATCCGTGGTGAGATTCCCTCAAGAAAGGGATATCCAGGGTATCTGTACTCCGACCTGGCCGAACTTTACGAGCGTTCCGGTATGTTGAAAGGTAATCGCGGCTCTATTACACAGCTTCCGATACTTACCATGCCGAATGACGATATCTCCCACCCCATACCCGACCTTACCGGCTATATTACAGAAGGACAGATCGTGTTTGAACGGGAAATGCACGGCCGCAATATATATCCTCCTGTTGCGGGTCTTCCTTCCCTTTCGCGGCTTATGAAGGATGGAATAGGGGAGGGAATGACCCGGGAAGATCATCCCCATCTAGCCAGCCAGCTTTTCGCTGTCTATAGCTATGTCAAGGATGTTCGAAATTTGGCTTCCGTCATTGGCGAGGAGGAACTGACGCCTCTTGATCATCAGTACATGGAGTTTGGAGAAGCCTTTGAAAGAAAATTTGTGACGCAAAGCGTTACAGAGGATCGTACCATAGAGCAGACACTGGATTTGGGATGGGAAGTTCTAAGTTTGCTGCCTGCTGAGGAGCTCCATCGGGTTACCGAGGAAGAGCTTGAGAGGTATTACGGCCGGTGAGGAATGTAGCGCCAACTAAGACAAACCTGATCCGCGTTAAAGGCGAGCTGAAGTTTGCCAGGCTTGGTCACGAATTGCTCGATCAGAAGAGGAATATCCTTATCTTAGAGCTTCTGACTCTGGTAGATCAGGCAGTTGATATGCAGGAACGTGTTGACAAGGCTCTTACAGAGGCTTATCGTACATTGGAAGAAGCGGTGCTCAGGATGGGAAAGCTGAAAGTTGTAAGCTTATCGAGTGCAGTAAATATAGAAGCGGATATCAAGATAAAACAGCGGAAGGTTATGGGTGTTCAGCTGCCGGTAGTGGAAACCCAATTTGAAGAACACGCCCCTTATTTCAGTCCCCTGGGTACAAGTTTCTGGATTGACACATCTCTATCCCGTTTTAAAGAAACGCTGCAGCTTATGGGTCACATGGCCGAGCTTAAAATTTCCATAATGCGCCTTGCCAGGGAAGTGAGGAAAACGATTCGAAAGGTAAATGCCCTTGAGAAAATAGCCATACCGGATCTGGATGAAACAGTTACATATGTTCAGAACCGGCTGGAAGAAAGCGAGAGGGATATGCTCATCCTGATGAAGATGGTCAAAAAGCGGCTTGAAATGAAAAAGGAGCTCTGAGGATGGAAGGCCCTATTAAGAAGATAATGGTCTACATCGATGGCACGGAACAATCGATAACCGCGGCTCAGTATGCCATCTGTCTGTGCCGTGCCACAGGCGCCGAACTGATCGCCCTCTACGTTATCAATACCCGGGCATTGAGTGACCTGGTGAAGACGCGTATCTTTCTAGAAGCGGAACAAGACGAATATCAGAGAGATCTTGAGGCGGATGCAGAGAGATATCTCAACCATATTCGGGAGATGGCCCGCCGGAAAGGCACGGCAATAGATGCATTTCAGACAAGCGGCACCGTTTATCTTGAGATAAAAAATAAGGTCCAGGAACTCGAGATCGATATACTTGTTTTAGGCGAGCTTTCTCGAATTCGAAGCCGTAGAGATGAGTTTTATAATGAGGCGGAAAGAGCAATGCGAAGTGTTCCCTGCTCTGTCCTCATTGCGAAAGATGCAGACAGGATATGGGAGATGTTTGAAGCTCTTGGTTAATTTATCCGTGGCCGGAATTATATTGCTTCTTGACATACAGCCTATATGGTAGTAGATAATGAAAATGAATATACCGTTAAAAAGGATACTTCATGGCACTTCTCGATTTAATCAGACCTGACATCATCAAGGTACCTCTCCTCTCTCAGAATAAGAATGATGTTATCCGGGAGTTGATACAGATCCTTATCGACACCGGGAAGCTGTCGGATATGGAGCGTATCAATAATGCCCTTCTGGATAGGGAGGCAATGGGAAGTACAGGCCTGGAGCATGGGATAGCCGTTCCCCATGCCAAGATAGATATGCTCGAGGAGCTCCAGGTTTCTATCGGCATATCCCCCACGGGTATAGATTTTCAGGCTCTGGACGGTAAACCGTCTTACCTGTTCTTTCTCCTTCTCGCCCCGCCGGGCCAATCCGGCCCGCATATAGAAGCTCTTGCTGATATCGCGCGTATAACGCGGTCCCAGGCTTTCTACGGGGCTCTTATTAATGCAACATCGGCGCAGGGGGTAGTGGATCTTTTCAACGAGGGATAGGGCAATATACAAAGAAAGGGGTTGTTTATGCGAGTGGCTGTAGTCTTTTTTGCAGAAAAAAAGCGGGATAAAATCCTTAATATTACGAAAGGCCTGGTCAGAGGTATCGAGTCGCAGGGTCATCAGGTGGACGTTATTGACGGGGTTCACGATGTTAACACGAGGCTGACCATCTATAAGTATCTGGCCGTTGGAACGGAAGCCATATCTTTTTTTGGCGGAAAAATTCCGGCCAGGGTCGCTCCCTTTCTTGCTTCCGCCGGAACAGTTTCGGGCAAGCGCTCTTTTGCCTTTATTGTAAAAGGATTCGGAGCTGCAAAGGCTCTCTTTAATCTAATGAAGAGCATGGAAAAGGAAGGCATGTATCTCAAAAATTCAGAGATACTTCAATCCGACGTAGAGGCGGAGGAGATGGGGAAACGTCTCCATGTGGATTTACCTGTTAATGATTAATTATTCTTTCCAGGGGAAAATCATTCCACGGAGAGTTCTCTTACCAACCCTTTCTTTGTCCTCTATAAGCAGGGCATCCCAGGGAATTTTCTTCCGATTTGCTTCTGGCTCTCTCTCTAAATAGTCATACTTATATAGCCGCAGCTTGAATCCCACATTTACCCAGAGAAGAATTGTGCCGATACCGGGCAGCATAAAAGCTGTAAAAGAAGAAGCAATGAAAATAACTGCGGCACCTATGAATACACCCATAGAGAAAAAAGTATTGTCGAAGAATACAAGGAAGATCTTCCTGAGATTCTTTTTTATGGATTTATCCAGGCGCGATTGAATTGGAAAGAAAAACTGAATTGATATCGACCAGATAAGGGCAATCCAGAAGAGGAAAGCGAAAGCGAGAGGACCTACCAGGGATTTCATGCTTAAATAGAAGGGCATAGCCATGGAGAGGAGGAAGATAACGAAAGCATTCAGGATCCCGAAAATCAGGCTTGGTTTGTAAGTCTCCTTGAGATACCGGAAAAAGTCTTTGAATCCCGGTTCCCCGTAGTCGGCAATATCTCTGGTAACACCACTCACAGCCCCTGTGAAAACGGAAACCAGAGTGACTGAAAAAAGCAGGGAAATGAAAATGAGAATAGCGGGCGGAACGACCGGTATCATCAATATAAGGTACGGAATGAGGATAGCGGCGCCTATAACGAGAATATACCCCAGATTCAAGAAGATAATCCTGAATAGATTATCCCACATGTCAAAGAAAGCCTTCTTTATGTAAAAACTAAACATGATCTCAATATATCAGCATACCGGGGTTTAATCAAGTTTAGAGGCAAGGCGTCTGATTGACTTCAAAAGGCATTTTCAGTATTATAAGGGCACTTCTGGAGAGAGTTATTTTGACGAATTATTATAAAATTTTAGGTGTTGAACCGAGTTCCTCGGTAGAGGAGGTCAAGAGGTCTTTCCGTAAAAAAGCCAAACAACTGCATCCGGATGTCCGATACTCAAATTCTTCCATGCAAAATAAAGAGGGCATAGACCAGGGGATAAAGCTTTTATTAAAAGCTTACGAGATTTTGAGTAATCCGAGAAAACGTATAGCTTACGATCGTTTTTTCAGGCGCTATAAACTGGCTGAAAGGAAAAAATTTAATTATAGGAAATATCTTCTCAGCCGCCCTGACGATCTGGCCTATCAGTCCAGGTTGATATTTTACGATCTTCTCCATTCCCGTTCAGAAGAGGCAGTAGCGCTATATGAAAAACTATTATCGTATCCGTATTTCCGCCTCGAGCTTTACCTGGACTGGGAGGATTATATGGACTGCACCTTTCTCCTGGCTGAGCAATTTGACAATGAAGGAAATCATGAAAGGGCATTCAAGCTTTTCCTTCAACTCTACTACAACGAGCAGAAGCGGCCTTGTTTCAATCATTTCATTGAAGAAATCGCAGAGAGGATAAAAAGGATTGCCTGTATCGATCTCAAGTCTTTTTTATCGCCGGAGCTGAACATTCGGTATCTGGAAGAGCTGCTCTCCTTCGATTATTCCAGGAAAGATATAGCCGTCATCCACAAGAAAATAGCTGAAGCTTACATAGAAATCGGAGACACGGAAAAAGCTTTAGAATCACTCGCGAAAGGCCTGGAGTTTAACCAAAAGCTTGCGGGGGTGAAAAAATTAAAAGAGAAAATTGGTTTTCCTGAAATATGTGTCTCATGATGCTATATTTCTTCTAATGAAGAGGATTTTTATGAAAAAGCGCCTGTTATTGGTATTTATTTTTACTTTCATCGGTATCTATGGATTTACCGAAATCGATCCGGCTGTCGCCCGGCTCAAGCTTACCAGAGTGGAAGTTATAACCCGTAAGCAGCTAAAAGACAAAATAGAGCAGTTTGAAAAGGCTACAAGAACAAATCTTACTGCTGCGCAGAAGGACCAAATTCTGAACTATCTCATCGATACCAAGCTGCTGCTCCAGGCAGCCGACAGAGATAATATCCGGGTCTCGCAAGCGGAAATCGACGCCATGATCGAGCTGACCAAGCAGCAGGTGGCTGCCCAGACAGGTCTTACTCCAAATATGACAAACAATGACCTCGAGCTGATATTGAAACAGCAGGATGTCGGCCTGTCCTGGGAAACTTTCATCGCGCAGATCACCGACCAGCTTAAAGTGAGGAATTATATTCAAAAGGATCAGCTGGCTCTCTTCCAGGCTGTGCCAAGGCCTACGGATGAAGAGATCCAGAGCTTTTACGACGCCAATCGGAAGTCCTTCGTATTGCCCGACATGGTTCGATTCAAGCAGATTGTAATAAGAACTCAAGGGTTGAATGCGGACGACGCTGCTAAGGCAAAGAAGATGGCGGATGAAATATTTCGGGAGTTGGAAAACGGCGCCTCGTTTGACAAGTATCAAGAGATTTTTTTAGAGGAATCACGGTCTCTTATTGGAGGTATTTCCTTCGAAACGTGGCAGCGCGATGATCAACGAAAGCCTGTTGAATATGGAAAAGCCTACTTCAACTCTCTCTTCAAGATGACAGAGGGTACACGCAGCCAGGTTCTCAAATCAAACTTCGGTTACCACATTATCAAGATTATTGAAAAGATACCCTTTTCTGTTCTCGGTCTTGATGATAAGATACCTCCGCTGAGAGTCATTACAGTGCGGGACTACATCGCGGACGGCCTCTTTAATAATAAAAACAACGAGGTTTTTCAAAAAGCCACGGCGGCAGCAGTGGCCAAGCTTAAGGAGGAAGCGGAAATAAAAATTTTTGAAGAAAATTTCCCTTTCTAGCCGTGGGTGCACGACGTATTGAATGGCTAAAATGAAGCTAAATGCTTTAAATACAAGGAATTATGCGGAGTCCCTCCGGGAGGACATTAAAATCGTCTACGCTTAACTGTCGATAAAGTGTAGACAATCAGGAGGAGACCATGAAAAAACCTTATAGACTGTGGAAGCGCGGAAAGATTTATTATTACCGGCTTCCGAACATGACCGGCTGGAAGTCCACAGGCAAAGGCTCGGAGCGGGGGGCAGAGAAGTTTGTAGTCGAGCAGATCAAGAGACCTCCAGCCAGGGCGCATTTCCTTTCGCTTCGGGAATATTCGAGACCTTTTTTTCTTTGGGGATCCTGTCCTCATCAGCTCAAGCTTAAAAGCCTAAAACAGAGCATCTCACCTGAGTACTGCAAAATTCAACGGAGCTATCTGGAACGGTTTATTTCCCCAGACCCTGTGGCCGACATCGCCCTGGGAGAGATCCGGCGTGGTGATCTCATCGATTTTCGTAATAGGATGCTTGCTAGGGGCTTCAGCGACAGGAAGGTGAATGCTATTGTGGGAGCTTTGCGGATCGTGATCAAAGAGGCGTTTCAGCGAGAGGACATTGACCGGGATCCGTCGGCAGGTCTCGGAGAGATCAAGGAAACACCAAAAGAGAGGGGGACGTTCAGCTCTCGGGAACTGAAGGAACTTTTCCCGCATGGAGGCTTGGGAC
>CBDUZM010000062.1:0-10842 GCA_965371685.1 uncultured Spirochaetaceae bacterium
AGATCCTCTTCTGGAAAAATCCCACCTCCGGACGCCCTCTGAGCTCTGCACGGTAATACCCGGAATATTCCGGTATATCGGATAGAGTGAAGAAACCGCCGTTTCTTAAAACCCTCTTCCTTTTAATAATTTCACCATTCTTGTACAGAACTGCAGTGTATCGCCTCTTTTTTAGAAAGCCCTGTTCCTTCCTGTTTTGTCCAAAAACTTGAACCTTAATTACTATCGTCTTTCCCGTCTGTTTTACCACATCTCCGGCCATTGTTGCAAAGCTCCCGTCCCCATCGGTATCGGCCGTTATGTCGAGTCTGTCCCCATAGGGAGCATAACTTATCGATGCATGGCCCGCCTTCAGCCCTTCCAGGATGGATTCTGCTGTTCGCTCATCTGCGTACACCCAGGTCGTCGGGTTACCATGAAGGTTGACATAGGATGCAACGCTTGAAATGTGATGGCAGTCACTCCCGCCGACGCAGGGTATTCGTCGTCCGTTCTTGAGCAGGCTCTCCCAGAGTATCCTGATGGTTTCCCTGTTATGACATGGAAAACGGTACGGCGCATTCCAGACCTCGATAAAATCAACACCATCCGGTACGGGGTACTCCCAGGAGTTTCCGGGAAGTGAAGGATGATTGATTGAGAAAAAGGCGCCTTCCTCGTGAGCAGCGATTACTGCTGCCGCGGCATCCAAATTTATATTCGCCTCCCACAGCTTTTCATACGAAAAGGGATTTGAGGACAAGATGTTAGCGTGCCCTTTCAGAGATGTCCATTCAATTCCGTACAGCAGTACCATCCTTTCCGAGCGGTAATAGGGGTCCCGCCAGTGCGCGGGATCTCCTTCCATATGAGTGTCATGATCGGTAATGACAAAAAAATCGAGACCTCTCAATTCAGCGCTCGATATGACTGCCTCAACCGTGCTGTCACCATCACTGTAAAGGGTGTGACAGTGCAGGTCACCCCTGTACCAGGCGCCGGTTCCGGATTCAGCCCTCGCAACCTGTGCAAGGAGGAGAATACCCAGAAGGAGCGCCGGGAAGCTGAGTTTTTTAATAAAAAAATGTGTGCCGCGATGCGAGACCATGTTGAAGACTGATTTTCCTTTAAGGTAAAACTATCTGCACTTTGACGCTGCCCGGTTTCGGAGCAGAAGCGTATTCGAACGCTTTTATAGCGTCTTCGAAATCGAAGCTTTCTGTCAACAGCGGTTTGAGGTTGATTTTCCCGGACGCCATCAGGTTGAGAGCCCTCGGATATACGTGGGCGTAACGGAAGATCGTATCGATTCTGGCTTCCTTGGCCTGTGCCGCAACGATATCGAGGGGCACAGGCTTTTCCGGCATTCCAATATAGATGATCCGTCCTCCGGGACGCAGTAAATCGAAAATCCGCTCGTACACCTTCTCGCTCCCGCTGGCTTCGAAGACAATATCGGCCCCCCATCCATCAGTCTGTTCCCTGACAACCTTGACCGGGTCTGCTTTAGCAACATTGACGGGAATGACCGGCCCGAATTGTGAAGCTAAATCGAGTTTGTGCTGAAGCACATCAGTTATTATGATGCGGCTGCAGCCGCCCGCCAGGGCCGAAAGAGCGGTGACCATTCCTATCGTGCCGGCGCCTGTGACGACGGCGATATCGCCCGGTTTGATGGCCGCTTTACCGGCAGCGTGCATGCCTATAGCGAGAGGTTCGACAAGGGCGCCCTCGCCATTACTTACGTTATCAGGGAGCTTGAATGTAAAATCGGCGGGATGGATGACTTCGCGGCGGAGGCACCCGTGTACAGGCGGCGTGGCCCAGAAGACTACGTCCGGATCCAGGTTGTACATACCCAGCCGCGATGCCCGACTCTGCGGGTTTGGTATACCTGGCTCCATGCAGACACGGTCTCCGCGCTTCAAACCGGTCACTTCATCTCCCGTCTCCAGGACAACCCCCGACGCCTCGTGCCCCAGCACCATCGGCGCCTTAACCACAAAAGGACCTATGGCGCCGCGAAGGTAGTAATGCATGTCGCTCCCGCAGATCCCCACATTCTTTATACCTATCCTAACGTCCCGTTTACCGAGCTTCTCCACAATTTCAATGTCGCGAATGGAAAGAACCTTTGTTTTCTCGAGCACCAGTGCTTCCACAAATTCCTCCTCAAATTCCGTTTCGTTTCTTAACAAGCCTTTTCATTACAACAGCCAGGATGACCATGAAAAGCACATCTATAGCGATGAGAATAAATATATTTGTTGAAACATCGGGCCACCGGCCGCCTTTCTGAGTTACTGAAACAATCGGCTCGAGCAGATAATAGGTGGGGAAAATATTCCCGATCCACTGAGGAATCTTCGGAAACATATAAATTATCACCGGACCGAAGAGCAGAATACCCCCGGCCTTCCAAACAGCGAATAACGTGGATAGATTCTTCACAAGAGCGCCGACTGTAAGACCCAGCGTTACAGCCATAACGCCTCCAAGAAAGAGAAGAAGGATAAGCAAACCAAACTCCCGGATGAAAACTTGATTGATAATCAGGATGAGCACACCCATAATCATACTTAGAATAAGACCGAGAATTCCCTTGGAAATAAAAATCTCTCCCAGGGTAGCCGGAGTAACCACCGCCGCCTGAAGTGTTCTCTTTTCCTTTTCGTTGATTACCAGGGTGGCGGGCAGTATGATACCGCCAAAGAAAACACCCATCAGTACGATAAAGGGCAGCAGTCTGTCATTCCAGGGAACGCTCTTCTCATCGCCGAGGTAAATAGACTCAAGAGCTACAGGCGCCTCCTGATCGGACAAATCCCTTACAAGCCTTACGATTGTGGCGCCCAGAACAGCACGGTCCTTGGCCAGGCTCTCTCCCCAGACATACACAGTCATTTCTATCTTCTCTTCCCGTGTTACCGAACCGTCAAATCCTTGAGGAATGATAACGCCGCTGTCCACCGCCCCGCTCTCCACCGCCCGCTTCAATTCGGATGCAGTATTGTATTCCCGAACGGTAATTGAAGAGAGCTCTCTCGCCATCTGCACCATCTTTGAGCCGCCCTCATCCATAATACCCAGCTTGGATTTTCCCGAAAAGAGCGAACCGAATACAAGAGAAACCACCAGCGAAATCACGATCGGCACCACTAACGTCCATATAAATATGAAGTTCTTGGGTCCGTGCAAAAATTCTTTACCCAGCAATACACTTAATCTTCTTACTTTCATTTCGTTTTCCTCTTCAGCGCCATGATACCTAACCAGACCAAACCCACATCGAATCCCAGAAGAATCAGCAGATTTTGCCACGATCCGCTCCATCCAATGTTAAAATTCGAAGCATTGTGCACGGTTTCTATAAGATAGTAGGAGGGAATCACCTTGATCCAGCCTGATACGGGCCCGGGAAACGCCACGGCTAACGTCGGAACCATAAGAATGATCAATGCGAGGAAACCCCAGGCGATAACCGACATAAAATCTCTGCCGACGGAGGCAATCAGAAAGCTGACGGCCGTAACCAGCACAGAGCCTAAAAACAGAGCTGTGAGGATTATCACGGGATGCGCACTCAAGCCGCCTACAACAGCCATAAAAAAGACTGCCTGCACAAAAGCCATTCCCATACCGGTTATTCCCTTTGCGGCAAACAGCTCTTTGACGGTAACAGGGGTCACCAGCAGGGCCCGGAGGGTGCGGTGCTCCGCTTCCTCGGTAATCAGATTAGCCAGACCTAAAGACTCCATCAGGACAACGATGACTACCAGAAGCGGGCGCAGGCGGTCCCGCGGGGCGATCTGCATGCCCAGCATATCCGTCCCCAATACCTCCTCTGTTATCTCCACCGGCAACGGTTGTCCCGCAATCATGTAGGCCAGCTCTTCAAGTAAAATTTCGATAGCCTCTTTAAACTCCGGAGGGACATCCGATGGAAAATAAACTTTAAAGTTGGGTTTCCTGCCTGACAACATGTCTGTGACCATGGAAGACGGAATCACCAGGCCCGCCGCATACTCCCCATCCGCCACCAAAGACTTGAGCTCTTCCTCTGACGCCGTCCTGTCCAATGTGAAGCCCTCTGCCTCCTGCATTTGCCCCGGAATCAGGGGCAGATTCGGAGCGTAAAGACCAATATCCAGAGTTTCCTCCACCGACCCGGGCATGAGGAAATAAATGACGAGATAGAACACGATAACCAGAACGGTGATAACAGTAAAAAAACCGTTTCGAAAGAAGAGTGATACATCCTTTTGAACCAGGGCGCCGACAATTCGCGGGTTCATCCTACCAGCCCTCGGCCCGTAATATTGATAAAGATGTCTTCCAGGCTGGCCTCCGCACTGTGAATTGTAACCACCTTTTCACTGCTGAAGAGCTTCTGCACTGCTTCGGCTGTTTGAGGAGTATCCAGAATGACTTCCCGATCTTCGAGCCCACCGGTGTCGTTCGTGACCTGCGCTTTCAAGGCCCGTTTGCCGTACTGCTGTTTAAGGTTATGAGGCGTGTCGAGCGCCACAATCTTTCCCTGGTTCATGAAAGCCACCCTGTCGGAAAGCTTATCCGCCTCCAACATATCGTGGGTAGTCAAAAAGACTGTCGCCCCGCGATCGCGTTCCTCGAGAATGATTTGCCGAATCGACTCGGATGAGTTCGGATCAAGGCCGGTTGTGGGCTCGTCGAGGAACAATACCCGCGGCCTGCTTACAAGGGAACGAGCCACCATAAGCCGCTGCTTCATGCCTTTGGAATAATTCCCCACCTTGTCCTTTTCCCTGCCTGCCAGCCCTACCCTTCTCAGAAGAGATACGGCGTCAAAAGATCGGATCCCGAAGAGCCGGGCGAACAACCTCAAATTTTCCAGAGCGCTCATCTTTTCGTAGAGATTTGTCTGTTCAAAACAGACCCCGATCTCGGCCTGTATCTTCTGAGCATCTTTAACCACATCCATACCGAGTACGGAAGCACGCCCGGATTTCGGTTTTATCTGTCCTGTCAGCATCCTAACCGTCGTGGTCTTGCCGGCGCCGTTGGGCCCGAGAAAACCGAGGATCTCTCCCTCGCCGACTTCACAGGATATGTGATCAACTGCTACGAGGTCACCGTACAGGTATGTAAGTTCTTCTGCAACAATCGCATTACCAGCCATATTTCCTCATCTGCGGCAGTATAACGTCTAGTCTTTACGGGTGTCTACAAACGTTTTTGATTCATCTATACCCTGCCGGGAGCAATATACCACTCAATAGGAACATAGACACCGTACGAAAGTACGGTTTTGGTACAGCTCTGAAAAAATGCTGCGGGTATATCTCTTTCCATTTTATCACCGTTAGGCTAATATGATCCTATGCATCCGGCGGTCAGTGTAACCCTATCAGTTCTCACAGGATATCTCCTGGGAAGCCTGTCCCCTGCCTATCTGCTTGGGAAAATACTCGAGGGAATCGATATCCGTACGGTAGGTTATAAAAACGCCGGCACGAGAAACGTAAAATCGGAATTGGGACTGCTGCCCGCCGCCATAACCGCAATTATAGATACGGGGAAAGGAGTGACAGTCGTTGTTCTTTCCCTCTATGTCTATCAGATCCCCATTGCCTTCGTCTTTCTACCCTGCTTCGCAGCTGTAACGGGCCATATTTTCCCATTTTATCTCGGTTTCAAGGGAGGAAGAGGATCTGCCGCCGCGGTAGGTCTATATCTATTTTTCATCCTCCGTGAAATTGCCGCCGGGAATTTCTCAAGCTTAACCTTCGGCATGATTCTACTCGTTGCGCTCATCCTCTACATTGCCAGCCGCAACGGTGAAGCAACCGGCATTGTTACATTTTCCTTCATGCTCGCCATTACACCGATAGAGCTGGGGATAAGCTCCATATCCCTTTCCTGCACTGCTCTTTCCCTGTTCCTCCTCGTTTCGGTTACTTTAACGGCAGTGAAGAACGGATTATTTCACTTTCCTGAAAGATATGACTTCAAACTCTGGCGTGTAATAAGCCGCCCTTTCGCCTTCTCTTCATTCCCATTGACCTTATCTGGAACCGAACGGTTCTTCTCATCCTGATCGGCGCACTCGCCCTGATATTCGGTGCAATCGACCTTGTCCGCCTTTTTTCCAAAGTCCAACTGTCCCTTTTTTTCAGAAAAAGAGAGGCAAAGCGTTTCTCTTCGATGACCAAGTTCCTCGTCTCCATTTTTATCACCTTTCTCGTCTTTCGCGGTGAAATTCCTTACCTGGCTCTTACCTTCATCGCTATAGGGGATCTTTTCAGCAAAGTAATCGGCGTCAAGTTCGGAACGATAAAATTGTTTAAATCGAGAAGCCTGGCGGGCACCCTGGCTTTTACCGGCGGGTGCCTAATGGCCTGCTACATCCTTTATTCCCTCCTTCCCATGCCCTGATGGAGCTCTTCTCAGAATCTTTCGACGACAATTTCACCGTGGGCCTGATTTCCGGAGGTTTTCTCGCGGCCATCCGCTTCTTCTTTCCGGTATGATATGTTTATTATCAGCCCATAATTCGTTCAGACGTTATCCGAGTATTTCTTTTCACACAATCTTCACATACAGCCCATCTTTACTTCACGGTAGAGGTATAGTTTGTATAATGTATTTGTATAACGTAAAATTATGGAAGGAGAGATCGTATGAAAAAGACAATTCGAATACTGACAATTGCGGGAATCCTGCTCCTATTCGGCGCTTTCAGTGCCTTTGCGTGTCAAATGAGTTTCAAGCTTATCGACGAAAACGGAACAACCCGGGTCGTAACACCGGGAAGAGCTGTTACTCTTACCGAAGGGGAAATCTACACTCTGGTGGTCGAGTTTACAGAGGACCATGGAAATTGCCCGGTAGACGCCGATGAGACTGAATTCCTGCTGGAGGAGGAGAAATGGAAATCCTCCAAAGAGTATCTTCCTCTGCAGCTGATGAACTCGATCTCATGGAGAGATGTGGGCAAGTTAAGTCATGTAGCTGAATTAAAATTTAAAGCATCCGACATAGGAAGATGGGAACTTGAAATAATTCGTGACTGTACCAAAAAAGACGGTTACGATGAGTTTTTTACCTTTGTTGTAAAATAATTCCGACAGGAGTCCATAACCATGGCCGCACGTACGACAATAAAACATAACTGGGTAAGACGGGTTGTCCAGATCGTATTTTTCCTCTTTGTTTTTTCGATGGTCCTTTCTAATTACCTGACAGAGAAAGGAATCGAGCTTCCCTGGACATCACCCGGCCTTCATGCTATCTGCCCGTTCGGCGCAGTCGAAACTCTGGGAAGGCTGATAACCCAGCAGAAATTCATTCCCAAAACCCACGAATCCAACTTCTGGGTCTTACTGGGCTCCGCGGGCGCAACCCTGATTGTGGGCGCCGTTTTCTGCGGCTGGCTATGCCCTCTCGGCTCTGTTCAGGACTGGGTGGGTAAACTGGGGAAAAAGCTCTTTCCCAAAAAATACAATCGCTTCGTTCCTTACAAGCTTGACAGGGCGCTCGGTTATCTAAGATACGTAGTCCTGGCTCTCGTTATTATTCAGACCACCCGGATGATCAATCTCGTCTTTGCAGCGGTAGATCCCTACTACGCGCTCTTCCACTTCTGGACGGGAGAAGCCCTCGTGAGCGCCATTGTCGTTCTGGCTGTGGTGCTGATTGCATCACTCTTTGTGGCAAGACCATGGTGCCGCTGGCTCTGCCCTTTCGGCGCTGTACAGGGCTTGCTTCAGCTCGTTTCCCCCTGGAAGATCCGCCGGAATGAAGAGGCTTGCATCGACTGCGGCAAATGCAGCCGCGCCTGTCCCATGCGAATAGAGGTAGATAAGAAGAAAGCTGTTCTGGATACCCGCTGCAACCGCTGCGGTGAATGTCTCTCTGCCTGCCCGATCGAGGGCGCCTTAGACCATTCTCTGCCCACAAAAAGGAAGCTCTCGCTCCGCAGCCGCTTAATCACCGCTGTGTTGGTGCTGTCGCTCTTCTCCGCGCCAATAGTCATTGCCTGGCAAACAGGGCTCTTCAAAACAAGCAACAAGGTAGTTGTGGTCAAGGGAAATCTCAAGATCGAGGATATTTCGAGCTCCATGACCCTTGAGGAGCTTGCCCGGGGAATAGGCATCGACGTAAATGCCTTGAAAGAACTCCTCCTTCTTCCTTCATCCGCACAGAAAACAACAAAGATCCGCGACCTGGAGGATCTGGATGAGAGTATTACCACCCGGGTTGTCAGGGAAAGAGTCGAAAAGCTGCTGTCCGAAGCGGAAAATGAGGAATAATCCATTCATGATTATTGCAAGGAAGCCTGCTGCGGATTACAATAGAAATCGTTTCAAACTGAGCGGCGCAGGGAGTATCAGGCATGGCTAGAATTTTCCTCGTAGAAGACAACGACAGTTTAAGAGAAGCCATAAATTCATACCTCAAGCTGAACGATCACGAGGTGTCTGAATTCCCCCGTGGAAGCGGCGTCATCGAGGCGCTCGACACGAAGGCGCCCGACCTTATCATACTGGATGTCATGCTTCCCGATGCCAACGGATTTCAACTGGCCAAAGAAATTCGGAAAGACTACGATGTACCCATCGTGTTTCTCACGGCAAAGACAGCGGAATCGGATAGAATCACCGGGTTTGAGGTGGGCGGCGACGACTACGTGGTAAAACCCTTTTCGCCCAAAGAGCTTGTATTAAGAGTGGAAGCTATACTGAAGCGATCCCGGAAAGACTCCCCGGAAACTGTTCCGGTAAAGGAGTGGGCGTACGGCAATCACACACTTGAGATGGACAGCTCCGCCCACAGGGCTCTGGTGGATGAGAAAGAAGTTTCTCTCACTCCCGCCGAATGGAAGATACTTGAATACTTCGCAAACCATCCCGAAATCGTGGTGGAGAGAAACCGCCTTCTAGGCGAAAGCCTGGACTACTTCATGGCCGAAGGTTCGGAAAGAACCATCGATACACATGTAAAAAATTTACGCGCCAAGCTGGCAGACCCCGGTTGGATTGAAACGGTCCGAGGTTTCGGATACCGTTTTTCCGGTGAGGCAAAATGAAAAGTTTGTTCTTTCGCACCTTCCTTGCCTTTATGACGGCACTCTTCATCCTGGCCTCCATCACAACGGTAATTTTTCTCCTGGGATATAGACGCTCCCTCGACGCATGGAGCAGGAACAAGCAGAGCAAGGTAGGCGAAGCTGTGGAGAAAATCCTGACAGATTCTCCAGGCGCCGAAGACCTAATACTGCCTGAAGACATACCTCTTTTCATCTACGATGCATCGGGGAATCTCATTTATTCGAACAGGGGGCAGGGACGGTATAAACAGACGGAAGATGAGGATCTGATTACGGTAAAAAGGGGCAACGAGATTGTCGGTTACTACTATTCCGGGCTGCTCCATTTCCGCAACGACAGCGCAAACGAAAGTTTCATCCAGTCAATGACCCGGATAGTGTGGTTGTCCCTGCTGAGCGCTTTTGCCCTTTCCCTCCTCTTCGCCCTGTTCTTCTCAAAGAGCTTATCTTCCCCATCGAGAAAGGTCGCCGAGGGTCTCGATCAGATTACCAGGGGCAATCTGAACCTCTCTATTCCCGAAAAAGGGGCTAAAGAGATCGCTCTCATAGCCCGTTCGGCCAATCGTCTAAGCCGGCAGCTGGCCAAGGAACAGGAATTGAGACACCAGTGGGCTGCAGACATTACACACGACCTGCGTACACCCATATCCGCATTGAAGGCGCAGTTCGAGGGAATGAGGGACGGAGTTCTGGACATCGATCCGGCTCGAATTGACAAGAATCTCAATGAAATCGCCAGAATGGAAAAACTGGTATTCGACCTGGAGGAGTTGATGAGGCTCGAAGCGCCGGAGATGTCGCTCAACCTTCGAAGTATCCATGTACGGGACCTTTTAAATGAAATCAGGGAGAGATTTTCATACGAGCTGGCCAAGAAAGAAATCAAGTTCTCCTGCCAAAGCAAAATCAAGACTTTTACCGCCGATGAATCCCTCATTCAGAGAGCGCTGTCCAATTTTGTCTCCAATGCTGTCCGCCACGCCGACACGGCGGGTGAAATTCGCATAACCGTTAATAAGCAGGAAAAGGATATAGTGATATCGGTTTTTAACACGGGAGAAACGATACCCGGGGAAGAGCTTAACCTGATTTTCGACAGGCTCTTCCGGGGTGAAAAAGCTCGAACCAGCCCCGGGTCCGGTCTGGGCCTGACTATAGCCAAGAAAATAGCCGATCTCCATGGCGGCGAAATCAGTATTTCCAGCCGGGAAAATGAAGGCACGACTGTGGAGCTGCTTCTGCCTGCAGAGCAAAAACGAAAAGAATAAGATGAGCTCACAAGGATCTCCTCAGATACAAAAAAAGTAAAGATGATCTTTTTCTCAAATTCAGGTGGGTAAGAATCATGTGGAATAATTTCCAGGAAAAAGTTTAAATAATTCGCCGGGCCATAATTATAAAACACATGACAGGGCACTTAATTGACAAGACCGCAAAATGTATTTAGTTTAAATGCGTGGCGCCAGCCGGCAGGGTTGGGGAATATTATTACCTTCGGCAAGCACATACCTTGAGGCAGCATTATTTAAATCATGCAGGGCTTTGTTGCATGTTTCGGCTGCACATGGCTCTATTAACCCTTTTTTAGGGAGTTACAACTCAGTCTTTTTATGATAGTGGATAGCTGTGTATAAAAGAAACAATAGTTTTCTGTTTAGATATGCAATAACGGATGGAACAATAGTTTTCTGTTGTTTTATGCTTTTTCAAAAGCCTTTTAGAGCTTTCCTGTAAGTTATTAGAATATACAATAATATTCTAACCCATATCATCAA
>CBDUZM010000063.1:0-10798 GCA_965371685.1 uncultured Spirochaetaceae bacterium
CTCTGCAGGCTCTGCCTGTCGTCAGCTTTTCTTTTTATTACATCTTCCGGCAGATTTTTATAATGTAGATTTTTCATTTATTCTCCTCATGCGCACGTATTGTCTTGACTTTATAATTAGTATTATATATACAAATATATACAGATGAGTATAAGTATATCGTCTGATATGGTTTATTGTCAAGAGGGTATAACAATGAGAAAGGTTCAGGTGGGTTTTATTGGCGCAGGCTCTTTCATAAGCACCTATCATCTTTTAACTGCACGTGACAGCAGGATAATGGATGTTAGGGCTGTGGCGGACCTTGATGAGGAAAAATTGGAATCTCACTCCTCGCGGATGCAGATTGGCTATACAACAACGGACTATAAGAAAGTCTTATCAGATCCGGGTATAGATATGATAATAATAGGAACAAAACAGGATCTGCACGCACGGCTGATAGTTGAGAGTCTTGACGCCGGAAAATGGGCTTTCTGTGAAAAGCCAATGACTCAGACGAAAGAAGAAAGTTCGGCAGTACTCAGTGCGGAAAAACGTAATCCCGGAAAGCTTGGTATCGGTTTTAACAGGCGTTTCGCCCCCGCCTATTCAGAGATAAAACGTCTTATGCAGCCGGTAAAGCGTCCCTGGTATATCAACTACAGGCTCATGTAGCCAAATCCTGATAAATTAAAAGGTTTTTATGCCAATCAGGACCGAATTCTGTTTGAAGGCTCCCAGATTCTCGATCTGGTCTGCTGGTTGTTGGGCTCAGCTCCAAGGAGAGTTTTTATGACCGGAGACAAGCTCAGGGATAACTGCTGTATTCTTGACTACCCGGATGGTTCACAGGTTTCATTTATGTGTGGCTCAATGGGCTCATTCAGTTTATGGAAAGAATATATAGAAGTCTTTGCATATTATAAGGCAATTACGGTCAGCGATTTTACCGATATGCGCATTCGCGGTTTTGAAGGGCAGTACGACAGGACTTTCCCGCCGCATGGAAACAGGCACTCGGCGGAAGTGATGAAACATGGATTTGATTTTTACGAAACATACAAAGTGAAACGGTTGGAAGGACAGAAAAATCAACTCTACGATGATTATGGTATGTTTGTCGAAAAGGTTAAACGTCCCTGTGATAGAAACTATAATATCGACGAATATGTCAGGAAAAATCCGGACAGCTCTGCCTTTAATCCTGATAAGGGCTGGGCTGCTTCATTGGAACAGTTTGCCCGGTGTTTCTTAAACGGGACCGATCCGCAAAACGCTGACGGCAGGGCCGGGGCTTTGAGCACCAATCTCGCGCTTGCCCTTCTTGAATCTCTTGAGACTGGTCAGGCTGTTGATTTTCAGGAATAGCTGATTCGCTCCCGGCCGGGATCCCCGAAAGATCATCCTGCCCCCGGCAGGCGTGCGTCCGTTTCAAATTTTTCTTTCAAGTGACGGACGAGAGCCTCGGAGGCGCTCATGGGAATACCGGCATGCTTTACCAGGTCTTCCGGCGAGCTCTTCATGATCTTTTCCAGTGAACCAAAAACACGGAGCAGGGCACGGCTTCTCTTCTTCCCTATACCTTTTATGTCTTCCAGCATGAGCTTATCGAGCCGCTTTGCCCTTAGCTTCTTATGAAAGCCCGTGGCAAACCGGTGGGACTCATTGCGGACATACTGGAGCACTCTCAGCGCAGGGGCGCCTTCTTTCAATAAAATAGGCCGGTCCGATTGGCGAAGAAAGATTTCCTCATTTACCTTGGCTAAACCTGCCAGGGGAATATCTGATAATCCCAGGGAATCGAGTATCTCAGCGGCAGCCCCGACCTGACCCTTCCCGCCGTCTACAAGAATTAGGTCCGGTTTTTTTAATTCTTCGTTGAGCACTCTCGTGTACCGACGGGCTATTATTTCCCGCATGGCTTCGTAATCATCGATTTTACCTTTCAAGGTACGGAGCTTGAAGATCCTGTAGGAAGACTTTTCCGGCCTGCCGTCGAAGAAAGAGACCATGGATCCTACAGAATCCTGGCCTGAGAGATGAGCTATGTCGAACCCTTCGATCCTTCTGGGCAGTTTTTTCATCTCGAGTACGGTTTTCAGTTTTTCCAGGTTTCCCCTGTACTCCTTCTCTTTCGATCTTTCCAGGATATCCTCACGGGCATTTTCTTCCGCCATAGCGATGAGCTTTCTATGCCTTCCCCTTTGAGGTATGAGGATGCTGACCTTCCTGTCTAATATTTCGGATAAGTATGCAGAGAGGTTGTTTACTTCGGTTGAATCGGGCAGGTAGATATTGGAAGGAGGATTTTGTGTGTTACTGTAATATTGAATTATGAACTGATTCAACGCCTCCTCGTCGCTGCTGTAGATTTCTGTGCGAAATTGTTTTTTCCCGACAAGAGAGCCTTTTCTCATCTGAAGAACTACAAAACTGCACAGGTTGTCATCGGTTGAATAGCCCAGGTAATCCCTCGCTTCTCTGATATGATCCATTACATGCTGGCCTTCTGAAAACTCTTTTATCACATTGATCTGGTCTCTCAGGACAGCGGCCTGTTCAAAAAGCCGGCTTCCTGCAGCGTTTTCCATTTGTGCAGCGAGTGATTGTCTTAATTCTTTGGTTTGCCCTGACAGCAGTTTTTTTATCCTGTCCACCTGAAGGTTGTATTCATCTGTGTCGATATTCCCGCAGCAGGGCGCCGGGCAGCGTCCAATATGGTAATAGAGGCATGGGAATTCTCTCTTTTTCAATGGTCCCCTGCATTTCCTCAACGGAAAAAGCTTCTCGATAAGATTCAAATAATGATCGAGCTGCGAGGCATGGGGAAAGGGTCCGAAATAGTCGGAACCATCGAAGATAATCCTCCGGGTTCGGAAAATCCTCGGGAACTCTTCGTTAGTGATTCTTATGACCGGATAGGATTTTCCATCCTTCAGGTTGATATTGAAACGGGGTTTCCACTGTTTTATAAGGTTGTTTTCAAGAATGAGAGCTTCGTACTCATTGCGTGTTATTATAGTTTCGATATCCGCCGCATTTTGCATGAGGATCCGGGTTTTAATATCTTTGCTGCCTGAAAAATAAGACCTGACCCTTTTGCCTATACTCCTGGCTTTACCGATGTAAATTATTTTCCCGGCTCTGTTTTTCATGAGATAGACGCCGGGTTTATCCGCAAGGTCCTTTACCCTTGACCGGAGCGGGCTTTTATCGTTTTCTTTTGGTTTTTCCGTCACCTTACTAATATATCATGTAGCTTCTTTCTTTTTAAGATGATGGGAAAGGAGGGCAATGCCCACGGCCAGGTTTTCATTTCTAACAGCTACATCCGGCGGAACAGCGATCTGCGTGGGAGCGAAGTTCCATATCGCTTTTATTCCCAGAGACACAACCTGATCGCATACATTTTGAGCAGCCTCCTTCGGTACCGTGATTATCGCAATACCGATATCCAGGCGCTTGACTGTCCTGGCAAGAGAATCGGTGGAGAGAATCGTAAACTCACCCATTTTTATACCGATTTTATCAGGATCGTTGTCAAAGACGGCTTTGAGCCTCAGACCGTACTCGGCAAGCCCCGGGTATTTGCTCAGCGCGGATGCCAGTCTTCCGGCGCCGATAAGAATTGCCGTGTTTTCTACATTGATTCCGAGGAAATCGGCAATGGCCTGTTTCAGACCGTGAATCAGGTATCCTGACTTGGGCTTGCCCTTATACCCGATAACCGACACATCCTTCCTTACCTGGGTGTCGTCGATTTTAAAAAAACTTGCCAGGTGCCGGGAAGAGGCATAGCTTTTCCCGTTCGCTTCCATTTCAGAGAGTATCTGATGGTAAAAGGGTATGCGTCTCAAGGTCTGTTCGGGAATGGAGGCTTTTGGCTTTATTCTCTTTTCACGGCTTTTCAATTGTAATCCCATAATATATCGAATACAGGTTGACACATTATATCCCCGGGAGGTTTAAATGAGCAAGGGTTCGTTCCCTGTGAATTCTGCCATATGGTTGCATTCCTTCAACTCTTAGGCTAAGCTGTTGCTGTGAGTGTTATCCTGAGAACAGAAGGAGTCAGCCGCAGGTTCAGAATGGGGGGAGAAACGGTGCACGCCGTGAAGAATGCCAGCATCAGTATTCAGGAAGGAACGCTGACCATATTGACAGGACGTTCGGGATCGGGCAAAACGACTCTCATCAATCTTCTTGGCGCCCTGGATAAACCTTCCGGAGGAACGATTTATTTTAATGAAAGGGAGATTACGGCGATTCAGGAAAGCGAGCGAGATGAAATCAGGCGGAAACATATCGGTTTTGTCTTTCAGTCCATAGCTCTTATTTCTCTGATGTCCGCTTATGAGAACGTGGAGTTTGCTTTGCGGGTGGCCGGTTTTCAGCAGAAGGACAGGAAGCAGAGAGCGGAGGAATGTCTCAAGTATATGGGTTTGCAGAAGCGAATGCACCATCGCCCCCACGAATTGTCCGGTGGAGAGCAGCAGAGGGTAGCCATAGCCAGGGCTATCAGCCATGAACCGGAGGTCGTCTTCGCCGATGAGCCTACAGCCGAACTTGATACCCACACAGGGCTTCAAGTTGTTAAACTTTTCAAGAACCTGGTGGAAAGGGAGGGAATTACCGTGGTAATGGCGACTCACGATCCAAGCATGATTGATGTGGCGGATCAGGTTTTGTCGCTGGTAGATGGAGAGATTGTGGATGAGCGCTGAACAAGCTGCAGCAATGGTGGAATGCGAGAACCTGGTAAAGATCTATAAAACGGAGGAGATCGAAGTAGTTGCCCTCCAGGGGCTGGATCTTACCGTTCAGGCCGGAGAGTTTATGGCGATCATAGGCAACAGCGGGAGCGGAAAATCCACTCTCTTGAATATGATCGGAGGACTGGATCGTCCCTCTGCGGGAAAACTTCTGGTGAACGGAAAAGATCTGTTGAAATTCAACGATAAGCAGCTCGTTGAGTATAGAAGAAAAACCGTAGGTTTCGTCTGGCAGAACAACGCGCGTAATTTAATTCCTTACCTGACAGCCCTTCAGAATGTAGAGCTGCCGATGTTTTTTACCGGCAAGGCGCGCGGAGATAAGGCTTTGGAGCTCCTGGATATAGTGAGTCTATCCCACCGGAAGAACTCGAGGCTCATGCAGCTGTCCGGCGGAGAGCAGCAGAGGGTGGCCATTGCCATTGCCCTGGCAAACGACCCAAGGCTAATTCTGGCGGATGAACCTACGGGTGCGGTGGACAACCGGAATGCCGCTCAGGTAATCGCTGTTTTCAGGAAGCTGAGTGAAACTTACGGTGTTACCATAATTATTGTCACCCACGACAGGCAAATCTCCCGAAGCGTTGATCGTGTAGCGGCGATCAGGGACGGCCGGACGAGCAGCGAATTCATAAGGAAGAGATCCTACAGCGAGGAACTTGCGGAGATGGGCGATGGTATGAGCGAAGGAGAAGATACCCACGAGGAGTTGGTCGTATTGGACAGGGTGGGCCGTATGCAACTTCCTGCCGAGTATGTGGATGCGCTCGGACTGACCGGAAAGAATAAAATAAAGGTCGAACTGGAAGGAGACAAGATTGTGCTGGTAAATCCGTCTTCAGAGCCTGAGTCTTAGATGGAGAGTGTCTGGTAGTCTTGCTCCTTTCAATAATGATATCTGCACGCTAAAATATGTAAGTCGTTTTTTTTAACTCTGTAAAAAATTCGATGTTCCTGGTCAATTCTTCTTGACCAAAATCCTGATAAATCGAATTTCAAAGGTTCTGGTTTTCCTGTACCTTCGAAAGGATCTCTCATTATCTCTTTTATCAGTTTGTTTATTTGTGTTTCAGCCGACGTTTATTCTCCTAATGGCACATAATCGGGGTCGGGTTGAGGAATTTTCGCTTCAATTCGTTCCTGCCAATCGGAAAGCTTTCCCGCCATATCGAATCTTATCTTAGCTTCCTCTGCTGCCAGATCCTTTTCTTCCCCGGGATCCTCCTTCAGGTTATAGAGCTCCTCGTGACCGTCTTAGAAGAACCGAATAAGCTTCCAATCGCCGTCGCGTATGCCGGCGCCCGGCGTACCTCCCTGGTTTGCGTAATGCGGATAATGCCAGAAAATGGCGCCCCGGTTTAATTCCGGTGCTCCCTTTAAGAGCGGGAGAATGCTCATTCCATCGCAGTGCTTTTCAGGCAGGAGATCGATTCCCGCCGCATCGAGGAGAGTGGGAAAAAAATCCGTGCTGGTCACGGCCGTGGAACAGATGCTTTTCTTCGGGATCCTACCAGGCCAGCGGGCCAGAAGCGGCTCTCGCGTACCGCCTTCATACATCCATCCCTTTCCTTCAGAAAGCGGGGCATTGCATGTGGGAGATCCCTCTGCCGTGGCCAGGCCGCCGTTGTCGGATGTAAATAAGACCATGGTGTCATCCTTTTTGCCCAGACTGTCCAGACCCATGGCCCGGGCTTTCTCCTGGAAGTAGATGATATCATCCAGCAGGATGAAGACGATGTTTGGTTTTTACATAACCATCTCCTTTGATGGCTTATCTTCATTCATGCCGTTGTTTCTTGTCAAGGCTGATTGCTGCGTGTAGAGTTGCGATGCCGACCGGGAGCTTGCTTTACCTTCCACGCATGGTATGCTATAGATGAGCGTTAACTGAAGATCAAGGTGAATCATTCGGACGATCTTCGAGGAGTAAACTTTTGAGTATCGGTGATTCGATAAACAGGATACAGAAGCTAATCGAAGCCAGGCACTTACTCCACCCGTTGGATGGTGTGCCCAGCAGCATGGCGCTTTTCCACGCTGTGGCGTCTCTCTGCGGCTATACTGCCGGATTAACCACGACTGCCCCCGGAGACAGGGCCGCCTGGTTTACGGAACATGCTTCTCATGTGAAAGAGCTGCGGGAGGCTATCGGTCATTCAGATCACTACGTATTCGTGCTTGTCGACGGTCTTGGCCTGAATCTCAAGGCTTCTTTTCCGAAAGACGGCTTTTTCGATTCCTTTTATCACACCGAGCTCAGGTCTATCTTCCCATCTACTACTGCATCGGTATTGACTTCTCTGGCCACCGGCTTGTGGCCTGCCCGGCATGCTATACCCGGGTGGAATGTCTACCTGCCTGGAAGGGAGCGAACGATAAAGTCGGTCCTCTTTCGAGACAGGATCACCGAGAAACCGCTTCGTCATTTTGGCATAACGCCGGAGGAAGTCTACCCTTTCCCCAGCATTGTGCCGGAGTTTGTGGTCAGAAGCCGAATGTACCTTCCGTCCGGCATAGTGCGTGAGACGTTTGCTAGCTACTGCCGTGGAGACACTCCCTTTCGCGGTTACCGCAGCATCAGCGATGCTGTCAAAAAGATCATTACCCGTGTGAAGCACAGCGGGCCGCCGGCATACACTTATCTCTACCTTCCTCAAGTTGACAAGGCGATCCACAAACACGGACTTGCGAGCGAAAAGGTGCTGGAGGAAGTCACGCAGGTCGATGAGCACCTGATGAGGCTCAAAGAGGAGCTGGGGGACAAAGCCCGTGTCATCGTAACGGCGGATCATGGATTGATCGATGTGCGCCGGGATGCTTATCTCACCCTTCGTGACGAAGACGACCTCATGCAGTACCTCTTGGTCGCACCTACCGGAGAGTCGCGTCTTCCCTTCTTTCATCTGAAGGAGGGCGCGGAAGATGCCTTTCTTCAAAGCGCCGAGAGGACTTTGGGAAAGCATTTTTCTCTCGTCCCCCGTGATGGGGTGGAAAGAATGAAGCTGTTTGGTCCCAATCGGTGCTCTTCGGAGATGAAAAGCCGGCTGGGTGATTATATCGGAATACCCGTCGATTCGGCGGTTCTCGAATATGTGCCTTCGGGTAAATCTTCCCGAAATTTCTCCGGGTTCCACGGCGGCTTGAGCGCCGATGAAATGCGGCTGCCGCTTTTTCTTTCTTGAGGAGTGAAAGGTGAACATCCCTTTGGTTGGCGGCATACGGGAGCGATGGGGATCACCGGCCGGATACAAACAGCTTCTCGTTATGGCCATCCCCCTCATCCTGAGCACCGGGGCATGGTCGGTGCAGCACTTCGTGGACCGGATGTTCCTGACGTGGTATTCAGCGGCATCCATCGCCGCCTCTGTGCCGGCAGGGATTTTAAACTACGCCATCATGAGCATTTTCATCGGCACCGCGGGATACGTAAACGCCTTTGTTGCTCAGTACTTCGGCGCAAAGCAGCTGAAACGGATCGGGCCCAGTGTGTGGCAGGGGATATACATCGCCCTGATTGGGGGGATTCTCCTTCTTATTATCTCACCGGCAGCGAAATCCATTTTCGCATTCATAGGCCACGCACCGGATGTCCAGCAGAATGAGGTTATCTATTTCCGAATTCTCTGCTACGGATCTTTTTTCCCTATTGCCTCTTCCACCATGACCGGATTCTTCTCCGGACGCGGGAAAAACTGGCCGATCATGGCAGTCAACACCTTTGCCACCGCCATAAACATTTTCCTAAACTACCTACTCATATTCGGAAAATGGGGATTCCCGGAAATGGGGATTGCAGGTGCAGCCCTGGCAACCGTTATCTCAGGAGCTTTCAGCTTCTTCGCCTACGTTATTATTATAGGCAGGCCGTCCTTCAATCGTATGTACCACACCCTGAAGGGATGGAGACCTGACTGGAAGCTCTTCAAACGGCTGATTCGATTCGGTCTTCCCTCCGGTGTTCAGTTTTTCGTGGACATGTCCGGTTTCACTGCTTTTCTGCTCATGATTGGGCGGTTGGGCACTGTGGAGCTGGCCGCAACAAACATCGCCTTCAACATCAACACCCTGGCTTTCATGCCCATGATCGGCTTCGGCATCGCCATCTCGGTGACGGTGGGGCAGTACATAGGGAAAGGCCGGCCGGAGATGGCGGAACGGAGTGTCTATTCCGGCGCCCACCTTATTTTTATATACATGTCACTAATCGCTACTGCATACATTGCCTTTCCGGGAATTTTCATCGCCGCTTTTTCAGCCAAAGCAGACCCGGTAAGTTTTGAACCCATCAATCGTCTGGTTCGGGTCCTGCTTCGATTCGTAGCCCTGTACACCGTTTTCGACGTACTGAACATTGTTTTTGCTTCCGCCCTAAAGGGAGCGGGGGATACCCGCTTCGTGATGATTATTATTGTAGCGGTTTCTCTCGGCCTTCTTGTAGTTCCGACCTTCATCGCTCTTGTCGTCTTCAAGGCAGGTATTTACGTGGCCTGGGCAATCGTAAGCGGTTACATTATCCTGCTGGGAGCAACGTTCCTGGCAAGATTTCTTACCGGGAAGTGGAAATCCATGCGGGTTATCGAGAGAACATCTCATGAAGTCCCACCGACGTATCCTGCAGCCCCTGCCACCGAGTACGAACTCTAGCGCTCGTATAGGCTGATGCCATCGCACGCTATCACCGTTTGATCGGGAACCAGGTAATTCTTCAAACCGGTACTGACGAGAATGCCTTCAAGAATGTTCTGGCTGCCCGGGAGCTCGGAATCCCGACACAGGAGCTGTTAGACGGAAATGCCCGGATCTTTCGTAAGCTCACGGATGTACTGGATATCTCTGTCGATTCATTCATCCGCACTACCGAGAGCCGGCACAGGCGAGGGGTCTATGCCTTGTGGAAGCGTCTTCAGCCGCAAGACATCTACAAGAAACCCTACCGGGGCCTCTACTGCACCGGCTGTGAAGACTTCTATCTCGAAAGGGATCTTGTTGATGGTAAATGCCCTGACCACGGCACAAAACCAGTGCTGGTGGAAGAGGAGAACATCTTCTTCCGTCTGCCAGCATACCAGGAAAGGCTGGAACGCCTTGTTGAATCTGATGTCTTTAGAGTAATTCCGGTAAAAAGAAAGAACGAAGTACTCAGTTTCATCAGGCAGGGCCTTCAGGACATCAGCGTATCGAGAGACGCCCGCAGAGCAGAAGGGTGGGGTATTCCCGTCCCTGATAACCGCAGCCAGATCATCTATGTCTGGATCGATGCGCTCATTAACTATATTACCGGCCAGGGATTCGGTTCAGGGGACGAATGGCGGAATATCTGGACCGGCGATGTTCGTAAAATCCATGTCATCGGGAAGAACGTGTGGAAGTTCCATGCGGTTTACTGGCCGGCTCTTCTCCTCTCGGCGGGGCTCCCCCTTCCCAACGAGATAGTGGTCCACGGTTTTCTAACGGTGGAAGGGAAGAAGATGAGTAAGTCGCTGGGTAATGTGGCCGATCCCTTCGACTGCATTAAGCAGTTTGGCGGCGATGCGTTCCGTTCCTTCCGCAGTGCAGAGTGAAGATTGCCGGTTTATTTGAAAAACTGGAACCTGGAGAAGCGCCGCATCTATTTCCCAGGATGGATTAAAACCAGGCGAAGGCCTACTGGATTTTTACGGAAAATTACATTTCGATCCGGAGCCATTCCAAAACTCTCAGGATCTTTTTATCCCAATAGCTCCAGGTGTGTTCTTCCCCCGTGTCCTCTTCGAAGGTGAGCTCCAGACCTATTTTTTCGGCATGTTCTTTAAACCGAAGGTTGCTCGCGTAGAGAAAATCTTCGGTTCCGCAGCACTGGTACAACCGGGGCTGCTGGTTCTCCTCCGACTCCGCAAGAATCCCGGCAAGATGGAAGAGGTCGTTGGTACTCCCCGGGAGTTTGTCCAGCTTTCCGAAAATATTCTGCAGTTCCTCCTGGAAATCCGGCTCAATCTCTCCGATGTTAAACGCGATGTCCAGTGCGCCGGAAAGACTGGCTGCCGCGGCGAAGTGCTCAGGGTGCC
>CBDUZM010000064.1:0-10759 GCA_965371685.1 uncultured Spirochaetaceae bacterium
GGCAACGTTGGATTATGAGTTTTTGTTTCACTACGGATTGGAAATTATGCTGGAGACATCGCGCTTCTGGGCTCATAGATTAGAATACAACCGAGAAAAAGACCGGTATGAAATCAACAATGTAATCGGGCCTGATGAGTATGGCGAGCATGTAAATAACAATATATATACGAACTATATGGTCAAGTGGCAGATTAACAAGACTCTTCAATTTTCTGAATGGGTTAAGACGAATCAGGCGGCGATATGGAAGGATGTAACTTCCCGTATCCGGTTATCCGGACACGAGTTTGATGATTGGAGAGAAAAAGCAGGGAAAATATTTATTAATATAGATAAAAAGGGGTTTATACACCAGTACGAAGGCTTCAATAAAAAGCGTCAAGTTGATCTTTCAAAATACAGAGGAAAAGTCGGAGTAATTGCGGAAGAGTACAGCTGGGAAGAAATTTTTAAGATGCAGGTAGCCAAACAGGCTGATACAGTCATGCTTCTCTATCTTCTTGATAATGATTTCTCTAAAGAAACTAAACGCCTTAACTGGGATTACTATGAATCAAAAACCCTTCACGACTCCTCACTCAGTCCGAGCATGCATGCTATTGTAGCAACAGATATCGATAAAATAGAAAAAGGGTATGAGTATTTTAAAGAATCTATCAAAATCGATCTGGGAGAAGATTTAAGAAGCTCCTGGGACGGGCTTCATGCAGCCTCCCTGGGTGGGAATTGGCAGGTTGTGGTGAACGGTTTTGGTGGAATAGGTATGGATAAGACACTGAAAATAAATCCCCATCTTCCGGAAAAATGGAATAGGTTGGCATTTCAATTCAGATGGCGCGGGGAAAAATACGGTATTGAAATTTCCAAAAACACAATTCATCTAAGGCCTCTATCTTCCATAATGCAGTCACTGCCCGTGGAAGTATGCGGAAAAGAATACTTTCTTCGACCTGATGAGGTATTGAAAATAACTTACTGATTTTTCAGAGATAGAGTTAAAGTTCTGCCAACCGCCTGCTGTCATTTCGTTTATCCGGTATCCAGCTCGAACCGGTATACCTGGTAGCGTTTATATATACGAGCCCCAGCCTGCCTGGCAAGCTTGGGAGTCTGCGGATTGTCCTCCTGAGTTATGGAAAAATCGATCCACTTGTAACCTTTTTCCCCGGCACGTTTTCCCAGCTCATAAAAGAGAAGAATAGGAACTCCTGTACCCCAATAGTCTTTTAGAACCAGGACACTTTTTACCGCCAGGCAATCAGGCTGCCGGCGGGCATGCCGCAGGAGAGAGAGGTAGTTCCATGGGTATCGTAGACCGTTGGCATGGATAAGGGCCTCATTAATGTTGGGTATACCGGGAAACCAGCCGACCACCCTGCCTTTTACTTCGGCAAAGAGTATTAATTCGGGGTCCACAATTTTTTTAAACTGTTTTAATGAGTCTTCGAGAACGTCCCTGTGCCATGGAATGTGATCGGAGTTATCACTCAGCACAGTATTTAGAAGATAGAGCACGCGGTCCACTTCCTCATCCCAGCGGGACATATCGGCGCCCCGCACTGTGACCCAGTTCTTCTTCCTTATCTTTTCAGCAAGACGGTCCATCCGCCGGATAGCAGGTTCTATTTCGGCAAGATTGACACAGAAAGCAATATTTTGGGCCCTTGCCGGTTTGAAACCGAATTGGTCTATAAGTTTCTGATAGTAGGGAGGAGAATGACCGCAGATTAACGCCGGAGGTCGATCCCTGCCTTCGATCAATATACCGTAGCTGTCTTCGTAATCCAGGTTGAACGGTCCGAAAAGAGAATCGAGCCCTCTCTGCCCGGCCCAGGCTGCTGCATGCTTGAACAGGGCGTCGGCCACGGTGTAGTCGTCGATACACTCGAAGAAGCCGAAAATGCAGTCGTTCTTTCCAAGAATTTTGTTGCTAATTTTATCGTCCGCCGCGCAGATGGTGCCTGCAGGTTTTCCATCCCGGAAGGCTATGAAGAACTCGGCAACGCCCCGGTTAAAGAAAACACCCCGCCGGGGATCGATTTTTCTCATAGTTTCCGGAAGGAGGGGAGGAACCCAGAGAGGGTCGTCCCTGTATATGCTCCAGGGAAAAGTCAGAAATGTACGCCGGTCGCGGCGGCTTCGAACAGGTTGTATCGAGATAGAGCTCATCGATCAACTCCTTGTCGGCCGGATCGACGCTTTTCCAGTTCTCTGCATATTTCGGCGAATTTTTGACGGCTCAGCGGGTAGAATACGGCAAAGATGATAGCCACACAGAGGAATACGGCGGGTACAGGTCCGGTAAGGATTCGTATAACGAGTGTGACGCCGGCCGGCTGTCTGGAAGCATTCGGCACATAGCCTGTGGCTTCCAGCATGACAAGGAGGAGTGGGATGGTTACCGAGGAGCTTATCTTGCGGATCAAAGTGATCAGGCTGTAATACATCCCTTCATGGCGGGCGCCTGTTTTCCATTCATCCCATTCGATGGAGTCGGGGATAATGGACCACGGTAATACATGAGCCGCTCCCACTCCGACGCCGGCCAGGCCGCAGAGGATCAGCAGGATACCGAGAGGGGTGGAGGGGCCCAGGGTCACGATTATAAGCTGTACGACGGCCCAGAAGGAAATACCGAAAATGTAGGCCGTCCTCTTGCTCCATCGACGGGCAATCCAGTTCCAGAGGGGGAGGGAGACGATAGCCACGACGAATATGGCGCCCATAATTACATCACTCCGGGTCTCTCTTCCAACGCAGTACTTGATGAAGTAGAGAAGGGTTGTCTGCATGATGTCTACAGCCAGCCATGTAAAAAGGTATATGCCCAGGGAGAAGATAAAGGCTTTGTTCTTGAACGCCGCCTTGAGGGACTGAATCAGCCTGGGAGGATCGAGCGCCATGAAATCCTCCCGTTCTCTCGTGTTGAAAAACACGAGGAACAGGGGGAGGACGCTTGCAATGGCGAAAATAGCTCCCATAATCAGTACCCGGTCGGCGTTTTCCGGTCTGAATGTCCCGATGATTACCAGGGGCAGGGTAAAGGCAACGAGACTCGCTAAAATGGAGAAAAACATTCGGTAAGAGGTAATTGAGGTTCTTTCATCGTAATCGGAGGTGAGCTCAGGGGTAAGTGCAAAATAGGGCATATAGACAAAGGTCGCCGCCGTATCGAAGAGCAGGTAAGCCGCCGCATAGTAGACGGCCAGTGCCGCATTGCCGGAAAAAGGAGGATGCCACCAGAGCATGATGAATGCCAGGCCGAATGGAAGAGGACCGAAGAGCAGGAAAGGCCTTCTTCTACCCCATCTTGTGCGCGTCCTGTCGGAGATGTGGCCGATGATAGGATCGTTGACATAGTCCCAGCTTCTTCCAATAAAGATCGCGATAGCCGCAATGCCGGGTGAGATTCCTACCACGTCGGTGAGGAAAATGGCGAAAAACGCGCCGATTATCGTAGTGGTAAGGCTGAAGCCGGTGTCGCCCGAACCAAAGAACAGCTTGGTACGAAACGAGAGCTTCTGTGCGTTCATTTATGATGCCTCTGTCCGCATCGATCCGGTACAGTCATCCGGCTGCCTCTAGAAAGGAGATGCTGAGATTATTCAGGACATCGGTGAGTAAACTCTCCTGATCTTCTATAGGCATGTCGATGTCTTCGGTTAAGAGGAGCAGGACAACGGCAAGTCCGGGTGACTGCCTTATGTCCGCGGCAAACAGGGTATATTGAATTTTACCTGTTTCAAAATATACCCAATAGCCCGAAAAACCGGTGGGACTCGTTTCCGGCAGGATGAATATCTGCTCTGCATTCTCTTCACGATTTCTGTCGGCCACCAATTCCCTTGCAGCGGCAAGAATTATATCTTTCAGATTTCCTCGCGTTTCATATTCCTGGTAGAGCACTATACCCGAGAGCACCCTGTTTTCAGGATCGATGAGGATAAAGTGGTCCCATGTTTCCTCATCCGCGATAAAGAGGTAATCTCCGGAACAGGAAAGTGCAAATCCGTCTAAAAATTCCAACGAATCATCCGATACGGCAAGAGCGGCCGATAAAAATAAATACAGAAGAGGGACAAAGAGACGGATTATCTTTTTCATTCAGCACCCCCGTTTTTTGTTAGTTTATCTTTCCCTGTAAGGATAATCAAGAAAAGTTTCACTTTTCCTCCTTCCCTTGACTTAGTGAAGTGATAGATTTATAAACATATTTAAATATTTTGGATGGCTGTATGACTAAAAGCTCCCGGAAGTTAAAGATCGGCTTTGCCTATGACTATCCGGTGAAGGACAAAAGCTCTCTTTCTCCGGATTCACTTAAAAATGAATACGAGGATGTTAAAACCCTGGATTGGATCAGAAGCGTTCTTTCTACGATAGGCCAGGTCATCGATCTGCCGTGGGAAAGATCCCTCGTTCTCCGGTTGCCCGTTTTAAATCTCGATGTCATATTCAATATCACGGAAGCCGCGGGAAGCCGCAACAGGGAATCTCTGCTTCCGGCTGTTGCGGAAACCCTGGATATTCCCTTTACCGGCTCAGATGCCGTATGTCTCGGAATTTGCCTCGATAAGACTTTGACCAAGATCACAGCAAGGCACCTGGGGATTGCGACCCCCCCCTTTATCAGGATCGACAGCTTCTCTGAATGGGAGAATGTGTCGGAGTGGATGAATACTGTCCCTTTCCCGCTGATAGCCAAGCCAAACACAGGTGGATCAAGCTTGGGTATAAAGGAATCCTGCCGGGTTGAGACAATCGAAGAGCTGCGTGAAGCAGTCCGTTGGATTCTTGAGGATTGCTCGGACAGCGCCCTTGTGGAGAGGTTCATAATAGGACGCGAAATAGACTGCGGTCTGCTCTACAGGGAAAAGCTTGAAACTCTGCCTCTCCTGGAACTGAGATTTAATGGCGGAGATCCCGAATGCTTCAATTCCTTTGAGATTAAGAGTGTACACAGGAGGGAGACTCTCTGCCCGGCGCCTATTCAAGAGGAAACAGCCTGCCGTATCCGGAACGACACGCAAAAGCTCTTTCGTTTCCTCGGTTGCCGGGATATAGCCAGGGCGGATTTCAGGCTGGGTATTGACGGCATCCCATATTTTCTGGAAATAAATCCACTTCCGGGCCTATCGCCTTTCAGCAGCGCTTTGCCCATACAGGCAAGAGCGGCGGGCATTGAACCGGAGGAGGTTATACGGCAATTGATAAGAAATGCGTTTCCCGGTCAAGCACCGGAATTGGTTTTAAAAAAAGGTAACAGGAAAGGTTTGGTATGAAAGAGAATTATGAAGATTGGCGCCGGCAGGTACAACAGAGCATTCGAGACGTCTCAGAGTTGAAGCGCTATATTGATCTCAGTGAGGGAGAAGAGGAAGAAGTGCACCGGGCGGAGAAAGAGTTTCAGTGGAGGGTAACCCCTTACTACGCGCAGCTCATGGACAGGCATGACGCGGCTTGCCCGATAAGGATGCAGGCGGTACCCCGGGCGGTGGAACTGGAAGATGCCGACAGCATGATGGATCCGCTGGATGAGGAAAAGCATAATCCGGCCCCGAATATCATCAAAGTGTATCCTGACAGGATAGCCTGGTGCGTCTCCAATATCTGCCCTGTCCTGTGCCGTCACTGTTTGCGTAAGAGGATGGTAGGGCAGGAAAATTTTGATTTTTCCCGGGAAGCCCGTGATGCCGCGCTGTCTTACATTGAAAGAACCGGTGAGATTCGGGACGTGCTGATTACAGGCGGTGACCCTTTGATGCATTCCGATGATCTTCTTGAAGAAATTCTGTCCCGCCTCAGAGCAATAGAGCACGTCGAAATTATACGCATTGGTACCAGAACACCATGTACCATGCCCCAGAGAGTTACAGAGAAACTTTGCCGCATGTTGAAGAAATATCATCCTCTCTGGATAAACACTCAGTTCAACCACCCGAAGGAGCTCACCCCGCAGGCAGGAGAAGCCTGCGCACGCCTCGCTGCGGCGGGAATACCGCTTGGCAATCAATCGGTGCTCCTCAAGGGAATTAATGACGATCCTGCGGTGATGAAATCCCTGGTCCAGGGATTGGTCAAAATCAGAGTCAGGCCATACTACCTTTACCAGGCCCAGATCCTGGCAGGAACCGCCCACTTTCGCACGCCCATTGAGACAGGCATCCGCATTATTGAGAGCCTCCGCGGTTATACGACCGGTTTTGCTGTTCCTACCTATGTTCTTGATACCCCTTACGGGAAGATCCCTCTGTATACGCATACGATAGTAAAGAGGGACGATGAGGCGGTATATCTGAAAAATTTTGAAGGAAAGGTCTGGCGTGAGCCCAATCCCAGGTAAACTCGATGTTACAACTCGCCGGCGATGACCAGGTTCCTTCCCTGTTGTTTGCACTTATAGAGATACTCGTCGGCTTTGCCGATCAACATCTCGGGAGAAACCTTAAGATCCTTCATCGAAGGAAGGAAGCCGGAAATTCCGAAGCTCGCAGTGTATAGTATCTGATGTTGTTCGATTTTGACGCTTTCCCGGCAAATTCCGGTTCGCAGCCGTTCCGCCATGAGATACGCTCCCCGGTAGTCTGTCTCGGGCACCACTATAAGAAATTCCTCCCCGCCGTAACGAGCCAGCCAATCCGTATCGTCCCTGATGGATTCCAGGGTGTTGTTTACAAATTCCTTTAAAAGGCAATCCCCAATGTGGTGGCCATATTCATCGTTCACCTTTTTAAAGTGGTCGAGGTCGCACATCACAACTGACAGGGGGTGTTGATAGCGCCTTGCCTTTTTTATTTCCTTGGGCAGCCTTTCGGAAATATATGCACGGTTATAGCATCCGGTTAAAGGGTCTGTGATGGAAAGGGTCCTGATCTTCTCATTAGCCATTTTAAAATCTTTTTCCATCTCCAGAATGCGGATAGCTGTTTTCAACCGGACTTGCAGTTCGGCGGAATGGAAAGGCTTCGTGATATAGTCATCGGCGCCGGCGTCGAGTCCGGATATAATGCTTTCTTTAGAATCTTTTGCCGTAAGGATAATTATATAAACGTAGCCGGGAAAATCGTTCGTCCTCAGGCGTCTGCAGAGTTCAAGACCGTTAATTTCCGGCATCATCCAATCTGTAAGGACAATAGGGAAAAACTCTTTCTCGTATAATTCGAGCGCTTGCCTTCCGTTTTCCGCTAATGTTACCGTGTGGCCTGCTTTTCGGAGGGAAATCTTGAGCATTTTACGAGTTGCAGGATCGTCTTCAACTATTAAAATAGGAAAGGACTGTATTTTGGATGTTTGCACGTTTTCTTTTGCCATACTCTTCGATAGTATTTCACTCTTCAGCAAGTTTTACAAGTTGATTGAGCTCATTCTTCAATTTAGGTAGAATAGCCGCACATTCATCGACACTTCCATTCCTTGCCCTTCCTTCCATATCTTTAGCCAAAGCGCCTATTTCCTTCAATTCCAGATTCAGGGCCGCGCCTTTTATCCTGTGGGCATTGTCGGCTGTATTCCCGGCGTTACTCTGCTCAACGGAAGCCTCCAGCAATGACATATTTTCTTTGCTTGTTTTAAGAAAGAGGTTCACGAGATCCCTGTATTCTGATTCTTCAAGGTCCAGATTTTTTGCCAGTTCTTTGAAATTCATAAAACCTCCCGTAATGTGTGAAAAGCAGACACATGAACTCACTTTAAAGTATAGTTTAAGTGGTTTAGAATTTCCAAACATTCGCAAACTAAGGCGACGGCAGACTATCTGCAGGCTGCGATAGGTATCGATCCATAAAGTTTCTCAAGACACCGGCAACGATAAGCTGCCAGGTGTGGTAAAACAGCAGGGGCAGAATGGCCATACCGAGCAGGTCCGGGTCATTAACGAAATAGGTAGCCAGCAGCGGCACTCCCATCGCCACAGTCTTTTGCGGCGCTGCATATAAAACGGAAATGATATTTTTTCTTGAAAGCCGAAATAGACGGGCGCCGCCATAGGCGAGGGAAAGCAGCACTAAATGGGAAACGGCAAGATAAACAAAGGGAATGGCCATTTTCCCAAGGGTACTGACAAAGAGGGGGTTATCCGATGCCCCGGCAATAGTAAAGTAGATGATGGCAAGGATCAGGCAGCTGCTTAAAACTCTCAAAGCTATTTTCACCTTGTCCACATAACTTTTAAGAAAGATCCTTGCCAGCTGTCCCCCCAATATGGGAAGCAGCATCTTCAGAGCAAGGTTTTGCAGAACTCGAAGCAGCTCTCCAATAGGGAGGCTCGCTCTGGCGCCGGTGAGAAAAAACGAGATCAGGAGGGGGGAGATGAATACGCCTGCGACATTCGCCAGGCTTGCATTGAACATGGTTCCGACTACGTTTCCACCGGCAAGCTGGGTGAAAATAATACAGCTGGAAATTGTGGTTGGAAGACAGGCGAGAGCTCTGATTCCTACATAGAGTCTCTCGTCCATGGAAGCCTTAATGGCAAGGCTGCTTACAACGAAATAGAGAGGCGTTACGATAAATATAAAAGACTGGATATAGAGGTGGAGCCGGGCCGGCCGAATGCCGTTTAAAATATTCTCGGTGGGGAGGGTTAAACCGGATATGAAGAAGAGAATTATAATGACGGTCGTTCTTGTAAGGGATGAGGGATTCAGTTTTTGACCCCATTCAGAGGTCAGGAATCCCAGGAGCAGCATGAATACGATCCCAAAGAGAAACCAGTATTTAATGAAAAAAGATTTCAGCATATAAATTTATCTGCATCCTAACCAGTGGGATCTCGAGGGTCAAGACTGTGCTGGAACTGAAGTCGCTTCGAGTCATACGAAGGCTTTCGGGAGAGATATCGGGTGGATAAAAACTGCAACCTTTTCTCGTCGAAGTTGTCTTTATTTGCGAAATCTATCCCCGGGAGGTGTTATGCAGGAGATCAGGTTCCATGGCAGGGGGGGGCAGGGAACGGTAATTGCATCGAAGCTTCTTGCCATTGCTACAGCCTATGAAGGAAACTGGGTTCAGGCCTTTCCGGAATTCGGTGTTGAGCGTAGAGGCGCTCCTGTTACAGCGTTTTTGCGTATCAATCGGTCTCAAATTTTTGAAAGATACAGAATTTATAAGCCCCACCATATAGTCGTCCTCGATCCTTCCATTATGCATACAGTGAATGTGACGGAAGGACTTCGGACCGGCGGCTGGATCATCATAAATTCAAGAAAAAACCCGGATGAGCTCCTCATTCACGATGATTATAAAATTGCTGCTGTGGACGCCGGCGGGATCGCCACCCAACACAGACTCGGTTCCGCCACAGCACCGATAGTCAATACCGCTATTTTAGGGGCTGTTATTAAAATACTGGGACCTTGTTCACTGGAATCGCTATTAAAGGCTATAAGAGAGGAAGCGCCGTTAAAAAAAGAGGAAAATGTGGCTGCCGCTGTTGAATCATATGAACAGGTGAGAGAGTTGGAATATGCCCTCCCGTAAAAGCAAACACCCTTGCAGAACAGACAGCAAGGTCACTTTTAAGAGTGAGAAGGATTTACCGATTATGGCGGTGTCCCTCTACGACATGTCCTACAATAAGACCGGGGCATGGAGAAACGTGCGTCCGGTGATCGATCTTGAACTATGTATCTACTGTACAAATTGCTGGAAATACTGTCCTGAACCGGCCATTGATCTCGTACCGGTAACCGTGGACGGCAGGGAAAAGGGAAAACCTGTTGTCAACTACGATTACTGCAAGGGATGCGGCATTTGCTGGACAGAATGCCCCGTGAATGCCATTAGCCCGGTGCCGGAGGATCGATGAGAAAAGTAATGATGGGCAACCATGCCATTTCATGGGGTGCAACTGTATCCGATGTAGACGTCATTGCGGCTTATCCAATAACACCACAAACTCAGGTTGTGGAGCTCTTATCTGAAATCTGCGCCGACGGAACGTTGAACGCCTGTTTCCTGAAGGTGGAATCGGAGCATTCAGCCATGGCTGCCTGTATCGGGGCATCCGCCGCCGGCGCCAGAGCATTCACGGCCACTTCCGCCCAGGGACTGGCGCTTATGCATGAGATGCTCCATTGGGCAGCCGGGGCCCGGGTTCCCGTTGTAATGGCCAATATCAACAGGGCAATGGCGCCTCCATGGACGATTTGGACAGAACAAACCGATTCTCTTTCACAGAGGGATACAGGTTGGATGCAGGTGTATTGCCAGAGCAACCAGGAGGTTCTGGACTCTATCATACAGGCTTACAAGGTTTCCGAAAAAGTCCTCCTTCCCACCATGGTGGTTCTCGATGCCTTTGTGCTGTCCCATACCATGGAACCGGTGGTAATACCGGATATGGAAGAGGTCCGCCGCTATCTTCCTGCCTTCGATCCGCCTTACAGGCTCGATCCGGAAGATCCCCATACGTTCGGCGGACTCGCCGGAACGGACAGTTATTTTGAGCTCCGGTATAAAATTCAGAGAGCCATGGAAGACTCGAAAGCCCTATGGGAAGAGACGGGGAAAGAATTTTCGAAGCTGTTCGGCAGGGAATACGGTTTAATCGAAACATATCAAATGGACGATGCGGAAACCTGCATCATAACCAGCTCCACTATTGCCAGCACGGCCAGGATTGCGGTAAACAGCCTGCGGGAGCAGGGCAGGAAGGTGGGGCTTGTCAGGATAAGAGTCTTCCGCCCTTTTCCAACAGAGATTCTAAAAGGTATAATAACTCATGTGAAGAAAGCTCTCGTAATTGACAGGAATATCT
>CBDUZM010000065.1:0-10738 GCA_965371685.1 uncultured Spirochaetaceae bacterium
GTTATGATTAGTATACCCTAAATCTTCCTTATACCGATCCCACGGCCCACTATTACTCTCGGCAAATCCAGCAACATTCTCCCAGAGTCTCAATCCCTTGCCCAAATCCAGGGGTTTTGCAAAACCTTCATAGTACATCTTACGAATTAACTCAGGTTTCGTGATCCCATTAAAGAACATCTCTCCAACAAACATATAATTACGCATCATCTGGTTGGCGACCTGGGCTTCTGTATACTCTTTGCCGTGCCACTGGTTATCCACTTCCAACGGGATCCCCGCCTTTCTGGCCATATCAAAGATATAATGATCGACAATAACAGCGGTTGCCCGAGTGTACCATTCCATTTCGTTCAGGCTATCTGCCTGAAGGATTCCTCTTGTCATCTGCCTGTAAGCATGAGTTATGTCGTCGCTGCTGTATGGCTTTACGTCTTTAGCAGAAAACTTCAATGCATCAAGAATACCCTTCGCTATTGTTCTATCGTTAAGCAGAGCGCTCACGGCGCCCAATACATCAGGACTATCCAAGGGGTTGAGTCCAACTAGAGCCTTTCCGAGATTTCCCCCGTTTATAGCCCACGACGCCGCTCCTGCTGCTGCGCCAATGGCCGTTAGCTCTGTTTCGAAGGCATCCGAATCTGCCAACTCCTGCAATATACGGTTTTGTGAGTCCATCTCCGATTCAGGCAGCAGATGATCTTTATATACATCGCCGCCGAGTTTCCCTTGCGCCCATCTGAACGTCGCCGCCAATCCCGGCGTATATTTCATCTGGTCATAAAAGTTGGTTCGTCTAACACCTATTTTCTTTCGGTTGATAACGCGCTCAGCCCAGTCCTCATCACTGTTCCAGAACTCATCTACATACCTGTTAAACGTCTCTTCGCCGGTCTCGTACATCATAACATCCATTAAGTTACGTGCATCAGAGTAAATGAGACCCTCGTAGTCCTTATCCATGGCTAAAAGCATCTCCGCCCTGGAGGCTACCGCACGGCGGGATTCCAGGTAGTTATCGGCAGTGACCAACCCATCCCGATGTGCTTCATGCTGCATCAGTACAGACGCATACAGTTGGGAGTTTAGATCACCGCCTAATGCGGCGAGACGTATCTCTTTCCCCCCGTCTTCACGAAGAACCGTCTTTGCCTCCCCACGTTCCAAACCGATTATCAGCTCGTCTATTTCATCGAGGAGTCGTCTGTACGTCTCCATACCATCATTATCTGAATAGGAATACAGCGACCGCATCATGATGTTCCCGTCTATTCCTGACCTCTCCGACCAGCCATCGATCTTGCGGTTCTCAGCCCACACATTAAAAGCGCCCAAAGCATCGGTCATTTTCGATACGCTTACATCGATTCCTTCCATACCGAGCCCCATGGAGAAGCCCGCATCGCCTCCCAGATGCATCTCCCACAGGCCGTTGGATTTCCAGGCGCCGTTCTGATTCTGGTACCAGTTGAGATCAAGAAGCTTTGCCGCATCTCGGAAGTTGAGAATATTAAGAGTAGTCTCTCCGGAAATGGCATACTCCATGGCACTGGAGGAAAAACCACCGGCCAGCTCATTAAAAGCTTTTACATAGCCTCTATTAGTATCGCTGAATCCGGCCATCCTGATATCGCGGTTGTTCAGCGCGCCCAATCCTTCAGAAACAAAAGCCCCTGTCATTCCCCCGGCATATCCCGCCAGAGCCCTGCGTCCCATCATGATCTCTTCCATCATGAGAGAATTAAAATCCCAGACGCCTCCTCTCTGATACGTTACAGAGTTTACCAAACCGGTGGAAGCATTCTGAAAAAACGCCCTTTGCCCTTCCCAGATAGTCTTACCCAGTACACCGCCAAAATCTTCTGTAAATTGAAGCATGTTTCCAAGCCCGCTGAAACCCGTCCCTATGGCAGACGTTAGAGCCTGCTTCCCCATATTAACCAGCCCCTCGTCCCAGCTCAAGCGGCTCGATCCTATATCCATCATCGTGAAAGCGGCGTCGTCGGTCATGTTCAACGCCATGGCCAGGAGAGGATTGCCGGTCAGCGCCGTTGCCGCAACCGCCACTCCGACATTCGCCACCGATCGAAGTGTAGGGGCTTCCAGCCAGGCGCCATTATCTGTCCAGAGCTTCTTGTCATAAAAAGCCAGGTTGAACTCTTCCCATCCTTTCCCTTCTTCCAACTCACAGGCCAGAAAGGCTTTTATCAATCGCCCGAGCTCTCCTGTTCCTTCATAGGCAAGGTTCGCCTTGATACTTTCCCCTGGATCCACGTATTTACCCAGTTTCGGAGCATAACCTATCCAATTCCCGAACTCACCGGGAGATAAAACCACCTCATCCGTCTCTTTATGGGTCTTCTCATAAGTCTCCCTGACCCACTTCAACCTCTTTACCGCTTCTCTCTGCCCGGTCTCTTCGTTTGTTACATACTCCGTCACCCATTTCTGTACACTCCTGACCTTCTTCTCTACCCAGCTCCATCCCTTCTCTATTACCTCGCTGCTTTCACCCGGCTCACCAAACACCTCCTGCATCTGATCCTGCATGTTCTTCATGGCCAGGTCTATACGGGAGATAATTCCATCGCCGGTCATCCGTGAAAGATTTGCCGGATCAAGGTTCACACCGAAATCCAGCTCCGGCATCCGGTAAAATTGATAACCGTCGATAACCTGCCTTCTCTGCTCAACGCCTCCAAGCAGGGTGGAACCCACTATGGCATCTCTTACATACGATCCGCCGTTCTCAACGAAACCGGCCTTTACAAACATCCTGTTCATGCTGCGTTCGAAGCTTTTATTGGCATCTTCGACCTGCTCGATCATCCTGACTTTTGCTTCCATCAAACTCGCAACGGCTGAATGGGCTGCAAGTGCAGCGGCCCTCCTTTCCATCTCCCAACGATCTCTCTTCTGAAATTCTATTATCCGGCTCAACAGGGAGGATTCCATGAAAGAGTCCGAAACAGACCCTGCAAATAGACGGCGGTTCGAGCTCACAATATTTGCGCCGATATATTTTCCTTTCTCGATAAGACTCTCCAGGCCAAATCCACCTGTAAGCTCGGTAAACAATGAGCGTGGATCCAATGTCTCGAGATACATATCTGTTACTATTCTTGACGTAGTTTCACGAATATTTCTTTCAGCCATACCTCCGAGCCGCTCGAGCACACCGACGGAACCGGCTTCCGCTGCAGCAAAATTGACCCAGCTTATCTTACCTTCCCGCAATCCTTCATACTTCGAATCCCAACAGCGGCTCTTTGCCCGATACTGTTCCTCAAAGCTCTCCTCCCATCTTCTCTTTCGCACCTCGAACTTCTTCAACGCCTCCTTCCAGGCACGATCCCCGTTCGAAGAGAGGGCTTCTATCTTTGACTGCCACTGCATTCGTTCATCGGCAAAGTTCTCGAGCATTGAAGACCATTCAGCTTCCCTGGCTGCTCGATTATTGTCCAGCCTTACTTCGTACAAGGCAAGGAGCCCCTGTCTTTCCTCTTCCAGAAGCTCGTTCTTTGCATGCAGCAACAGACGATTGTCTACGCTTCGCAGATCTTCGCTTTGCAGATCCATACGTAGTTCATGGTGTAAGTCATAGAGGCGCCGGAGGATCTCTTTCTCCGAATAGGCCGAGTTCCCGAAGAAAGTTTCCGCCATATCGAGCAAATCCTTTTCACTTGCTCCTATATAACTTTCGAGGTCTTGATGGTGTTCCTCTTCACGAATAAGAGTTGCCAATTCTAAATAGCGACGCTTCTCCTCTTTTTCCCGTCTGGCTATTTCTTCACAAAGAGACATCAGCGAAATAATATCAAGGGTTTCGCTTCCCTCCTTCTCTCCCAGAAGATCAAAAACACCGGACACGAGCTCCGGAATCTGAACATCTTCCGAATACAGGGCGTCTTCCTGATCCCCGCTTTGCGCACCCTCTTTCATTTCCAGGGCAGTCTTAAAGGCTTTGATAAAACCTTTTTTTGTGATCTCCTCCTCGGAATCGTCCCTTGCTTCAAGCAAAGAGAGTATTGCCCTGGCCTCCTCAAGCTCTTTCATGTGATGTTCATGGCTTTGAAGATGACTAATCAATTCTTTCCTGCTGCTCCCTATATCCGAAGCATACACACCCAGGGAACGACTCAGCTGACCCTGTATGGTCGTGAGAGCCTCCTCTCGTGCCGACCATCCCAATGCTGCGGTAAAGAATAAAGTGGCACTGGTATACAGAGGAATGGCGGCCGGCAGGAAAAAAGAAACAAGCACTGCTGCAGAATAACTTACCGTGGACAGCGCCATACACTTTGTAAATTTTTGAGAACAATCCTCGATCTCGCTCCCTAGCTCTTTGCCTACATAGTCTTTGACCGCAAAAGTCGAGGTATGTTCGAGAAAATTGTGATCCGCCTCATAATCCACTCCCCCGAGGAGAGTGCTCATTACATAGAAGGAAAAAAGTTTCTGCTCTTGAGTATCGGACTCAATGTCCCCTAAAGCCCGTTTGCCGGCGTCCGTTATGTAGGCGTCGTAATCGATTTTAACAGATTTATTATCCAGCGCTCTTGCGATATTTTCATCCAACAGGCTCCTGCCCGAGGAGTACGCCGCATCGACAATGCTCATACCCTCTTCATTCTCAAAAGCGCTCTTCCCGGAAAACGTCATCATCAGATACCCGTAAGCCAACCCCCACCTGCTGAGCATCTGCTCAAAAGCCGCCCCGTCTTCTTCGAGGGCTTCGCTCATCTCCTGGTTCCAGATCGCTCTGTCTTCTTTTAAACCGGGCGCCATATCCAGATATTCTATATTCAAATTCCCGGGTTTCGGCTCGATCGCTATACGGGATAGATTGTCCCCGGAAGGTTCTATATGAAAGAAATCCTGCCAGCGCGGTCCAGCCTCGGAATCTTCATCTCCTGTATTGCTGATAAATCGTATTTTCGAAGGATCAATAATAGCCTTTAAGATGTTTTCGGCCTGGTTCTCTGCTTCAAAGACCAGGGTCCGCTGCCTCTCGATCGCCGATAGCAGAGTGCCTGTAAGCCTTTTGAAATCGAGGTATTCCCTGTAACTTATCTCATAATCGTTAAAGGCTGGTTTTAAAAGAGGATCCTGGTCAATAAGATCTCTCTCCCTGCCCTTACTGTAAAAGGCTTCATATACCTCGAAGGCTTCCCGGGCTTGCTCATACTCGTTTTGTGCAAGAGAAAGCCTTTCGGCGGGAGAGACGGACGAATCATCTCCCCCATTATACAGAGTCGTGTACTCCCGTATCTCATTTGCCACAGCCAGCTCAAAGTCGGCTTGCTCAAGATCTGAAAACGCTGCTTTCGCCTTCTTATAGCACGCATCGTATCCGTTGCTTGCCGTGTCGAAAGCATCGATCGCATTTTGCCAGTCCTCACCCAGAAGAGCATAATCATCTTCCAGGCTGCGTATCTCGTTAATCATAACCTTCTTAAGAGAACTATCTATATCTTCCTCTTCGTCGAGACGGCTGTTCGCTATCCTGTAGTCTTCCCGCGCAGCGTTAAGTTCTTCACCCACACCATTAAGTTCCTCCTGTACCGCCGCCATCTCTCGCTGCGTATCGGTGATGGCATCGACCGCTGCGTTCAACTCGGATGCGCACGATCCATACTCGGCTTTAGCACTTTCATACTTTCCAAAGGCCTCCTCAAAAGCTGCATGAACATCGCAGCTTCCACCTGTGCTTTCTTCCCTTACAAACTCAAACAGAGCCGCGGCAATCCGGACCTGCTCATCCCGGTACTCTACCAGAGCTTTCGCTTTAACGAGCTCAACCTGGCAATCGTCTAAAAAAAGGTCCTCCCATCTCCCGCCTGTATAGAAATCTTCCGCCGCAAACTGCGAACCGGGAGATTTATATTCTTCGCCCGCCATTACCATAGCATAAGTAGATGTAAAAGCGTCGTCCGCAAAGATAAGATATCCTTTGTTGAGATTCCAAAGGTCATTCCAGTACTGAAGTTCTTCATAGTCGGAATTCTCCGGATCCTGCGGAAGCCGCGACAGCAGTTCCTGTATCTCTTCAGAGTCGTACCCCGGAAAAGATTCAACATATAAATCGGGGTCTTTCCCTGCGATCTCTTCAAGCCAGTACTCCCCATAGGCCAGAGATGAGTCAATTACTCCAGAAGCCTGCTCTCCCATATATAAAAGACTATCCAGCCGGGTGTTTAAAGAGTGCATCTTCACCACCGATGTATCGATAAGCTGAGATCTAGCCTCTTCGATGGATAAGCCCAGTTCCCGCTCCCTGGCATCCCACTTACGCTGCCCTTCTTCGAAGATCCCGCGTACCTGTACCTGCCAGCTTTCTCTTGCGTCAACGAGCTCTTTATATGCTTCCTTCCACGCAGCCTCGCCTTCCCGGAAATCCTTGCCGGCCTGCCTTTCCCATTCCATTCTTTCCATAAGCAAGGCTCTCTCAGCCCGGTCCCACCTCTCAAGCCCCTTCTCCAGTTCCCGCTTGAAACTTTCCTGCCAGTCGTCTGCACTTACATTGACAGCGCCGGGTGTCACCTCTCCGACATGCTCATCCAGACCGTCGACAAGCCTGCGAATGCCACCCTCCACTTCCTGCTCGGTCTCCTGAATGAGCTTTGAGACAACAGAGCCCGCAGACTCATCTCCACCCATACTTCCAGGATTACCCCGACTTCCATTCCTCTGTGTGATGAACCGGTTTTCTTCCTGAGTAAGAATCTTGTCAAGCTCTCTCTTCAGTCCTGACTTGTAGTGATCGAAGGTGCTGCTGCAGGCGTTGAGAAAGACTTCCTCCCGGCCGGAGGAGATGAGAGGAAGCAGTTCCGAATGAACAGACAGGCTTAAGGCCTCCCATTCCTGCAGAAGCTCTGCGGCTGCAGCCGAAACAGCCGCTTTCCACTCTGCCCGATCTTCATCCGGGCCCTTTGTCTCTTCAAGGAAGAGGCTGTCGGTTCCCTGATTTTGCGAACCGGCTTTGTGGTCCGGCTTCTGAAGATACTTTGAGCTCTCGCTCGATATCTTTGCACGAAGCCCGGTAAAATCGAGTGGAGTAAGATCCTCGAAGAAGCGTTTGATCATCCACTGAGAAAGTCTCTCCTCCAGGCGCCGTTCGAGATCTTTCGTTTCCAGAGCTTTAGAGGATGTAAAGCCGGCATCCATTATCATCAGCAGAACCAACTCGTTTTCCCAATAGGCCGTTATGGTATCAACACCCAATTCCGCCACACGCAGCCAATCCAGCCGATCCCTCTCCAGGTCGGCCCGATCGAAATACACCTCCAAAAGACCCGAATTGTGCGGTAGAGAAAAACTATCACCGTAACCGTAATAAAGGCTTTGAGAATAAGCAGGATAGATAGAAAAAACGGACAGAAAGACTGCGAATAAAAGCAACTTGAGGAGACGATTCTCTGTCAAATTAGATCCTTAAATAATAATTACATCAGGTTCGGGAAGACCGGTATATATTTTGCACCCGCATTATGAGATTGTCAAGAAATTTTTCACATTACATCAAACATTTTAGATGAAAAGACTGCTTAATATTTCGATCCACTTAATCCAATAACCTGTTTTCACCATCGATTTTTTGTATTTCTGAGATATTTTGAGATGCTTCCATACATCCTAAATAATTACCGTTTTTATCTCTTAAAGCATAATACTCAATCATAACTTTCTGTTTTTCCTTATTATCACCGATAGGCAAATCAATCCAAAAACGAGCCTTTTCTCTTTTGCCTTCCTTCATTTCCTTCAATATTGTTTCTACTTTATCAAGACTTCTTTTAGGATGGCAATTTTTTACATCTCTGCCGACAACTCCTTCCGGTCTTTTAAATATGCGGGAATCATGTTTATTCCATGCAAGAACCTTATCATCAGCATCTAAAACTGAAAACTCCATCGGTAAAGTTTCAAGTACTGCTTCCAATACATTATCAGGTAATTTTCCTATCATGATATTTTCTCCATTAGAAATTAAAACTTAAACGAATCCTATTAAAATTTCTGAAAACAAGCAATATACTTTATGCTGCGCTTCTGCTGCACCAAATCATGGGAACTACAGGAGATATACAATGCTATTCAACCAGCTTATACCCCTGCCCTCTGACGGTGATGATGAGTTCCTGTTTTTTGCTGTCGCCCAATTTCTTTCGAAGGGTTGCGATATGGATGTCTATTGTCCGTGTGTACGGGACAGCATCATAGCCCCACACTGTATTGAGCAGCGTGTCCCGGTCGAGAACTTCTCCGCGATGCTCACACAAATATCGAAGCAGCTTGAACTCGTAGGTCGTAAGAGGTATCGATCGGCGATCCCGTCTCAACTCACGCCGGCGGAGATCGAACTCGAAGGAACCGATCTTGTATGCATCGCTCGTGCGCGCTGCCCCGGTACGGCGCCTCAATAGCGCCTCCACACGCGCGAGAAGCTCGATCATCTCGAAGGGTTTTATAAGATAGTCATCGGCGCCCATTTTCAAACCAACGACTTTATCCACGGTTTCGTCACGTGCTGTAAGCATGAGAATGGGGGTATCAACGCCCTTTGCTCGAATATCCCGGCATACCTCGAGCCCATCCTTGCCTGGAAGCATGATGTCGAGAATTATCAGGTCCCAGGCGGCGTTGATCGACCTGGCGAATCCCTCCATTCCGTCCCCGACACATTCCACGCCGTATCCTTCGCTTTTAAGCCGGTCCCGCAGCGCCATGGCGATAGCGGAATCGTCCTCTACGAGTAGTATTCTACCTTTCATCGGTGCTTCCCTGCTCAAACGGCAGCCGGACCGTCGCGATCGTTCCCCTGCCGATCACACTATCGATGGACAATCTCCCTCGATAGGTCCGAACAACGCGATTAACCAGACTCAAACCCAGACCGCTGCCGGGAATCTGATTTGCCCGGCTCGCTTCACCGCGATAAAATGGTTCTGTGATTTTTCCAAGTTCACGTTTGGGAATTCCCCGCCCGGAATCCGATACGCGAATAACAAGCCAGGATCGAGTACGCAGTGCTTCGCGGTAGACGTTCAGCGTAACAGTCGCGGTATCGCCTGAGTGTTTGGCCGTATTGGATATCAGGTTGATGATGACCGTTTCGACTGCAACCGGATCGCCGGAGTAGAGAGGGAGATTCGGTTGTACATGAATGATCAGACGATCTTGCGGCATGGAAGGAACGCGGGATGCAACGCCACGCACGAACTCATCTAGTTGTATCGGTTCCGATCGTGTTCTCTTCGGGGCGCCCGATAAACCGGCGTAGAGAAGCACCTGGCCAATAAGATCCCCGAGTCGCCTGCCGTGTTCGAGAATCGCCTTCCCGTATTCTCCAACCCGGACGGGATCTCTGACAATGCCTCCGGAGAGATTGTCAGCAGCGGTATTTATCGCGGTGACGGGAGTTCGCAGCTCGTGGGTCACGGTAGCCACGAACTCGTGCTCACGATCACGAAGATTCCGTGCACGGCGATAGAGCATATAGAAGACAATAGCTACGAGTGCGAAACAGACAAGCGCGGAATAGCCTGCAGCGAGACGGCGATTTCTCACCGACCGTACCGCCTCTTCGATGCTTCCCGCCGAATGCCATATATAGAGGTTTATGCCCTGTAATTGATCGGCACGTCCCGATGGACGCGCAGCGGTAGGCGCCGGTTTGCGTGATGCAAATTCCTGCGAACGGGTCTTCGTAAGGCCGAACCACTGTTTGATGAACAGATCCTTGATTCGAGCCGACAGCATCTTCTGCGTCAGAGCCGAGGATTCCTCGTCAGCAGCGGACAGCACATCGCTCAGCATCGAGTTTTCCGAACTTAGCCACGCTGTCAGCGGTACGATCCGATCGACACGGCGAGACACAATTGCATGGAATTTTTGGAGAGTAAGGTTCGATGAGGAAAACAGAAGCTCATCATTATCGTCTGCAACAACGGCGAAGGAATACATTCCTCCTCTATATCCCAGATACGTAGTGAAAAGGTCAGCAACGATTTCCTCCGCGAAGTACTCGCGGTCGAGCAGTATGAGAATATAGCCCACATAAACCGGGTTTCTACGCTTATCCTTTAATTCCGCCCGCAGGTACCACTCGATGGGTATTACCAGCGCGAGGCCGTCAGGATACGAAACAATGCGATACGATCCAGACTCGTCATCAAGTATCGAAAGATCTTTGATAAGGTCCGGGACAGCACCGGAATCAAGGATGAATCGCTTCTCTGCATCGCTGTAGCGGGAAATCAGCGGATCCGCCTCGGTTTTATTTACCAGGAAGATTGTATCGATGAAATCGGGGAAGCGGGTACCAACGAGCCACTTCTTGTGAATCGCGGGAACCAGCCTCATCAGATCGGGGAAGAACGCCTCTCTCTCTGCATCTTCAACCGCGTAGGTGAACAGCGCCGCAATAACTGCAAACTCGAGAGCTATCTCCGATTGTATGCGGCCGACCCCGTTGTCAAGATTACCGTAGAGCTGCCGCGCTTCGGTTTCTTTCATAGCATCGAGCCACAGAAACAACCCGATCCCGACAAGAACCATTGTCACGAGACTCAAGGTGAGGAGAATCGCCGGCAACAGATTTCTGTAACGCATAACTCTTTATATACTACCATATTCTCAGGCAAAGGAGGAGATATGAAGAGCAACGTGAATCCTTTTTACACGCTTTACAATAACGACACAAACTAAACACTTTTTTACACTGTGTTTACCACAA
>CBDUZM010000066.1:0-10602 GCA_965371685.1 uncultured Spirochaetaceae bacterium
CCGCCTGTCCCACCAGCGATGCGTAGACCCTCAGGTCAAACCCGTTATAGGCCCGATATAGAAAGCCTCCCGCTAAATTCGATGTGCCGGTCCAATGCCAGCCTGCCGCCGTTCCCATCCGAAGCCAGGGGAGCAGAATCCAATCACAGGTCAACCATAGACCGGCGCCCGGCTGAAGCTTGGCGGGAAAGATTATATCTTCCGTCACAACCAGCTCGGTGCGGCTTTCCATTCCGACAGCCCAGCGCTGCACACTGGAATCGTCTGAAAACGCCAGACTGCCGGGTATTAATAAAAAAAAGAATCCTGCCAGCAGAATCTTATTCAATACTTTTCCTTCGAACAATTGCCTACCCTTGCCATGCGGCATTCCTGGATATATAGTCGAATATACACCATTTCCCGGATAAAGGCAGGTTATGAAAAATACTTTTCCCTCTGTTGATGTAAAGCCGAATTGGGAAGGCCTTCGCGACTGCATCCTGCGGCAAGGAACGCCTGATCGCGTGTACCATATAGAACTGTTCCTGGACACCGAAATCCAGGATACTCTGTGTAAGGAATTCAGGCTGCTCGACGGACTCGATGAGGACGATCCTTTTTTCGAATGTAAAAAGCAGGTCAGGCTTCAGCGTTTCCTGGGGTACGACTATATCCGCTGCACACTGGAAGATCTGGATATGCCTCTAATCGAGGAATCTATAGAGGATACAGCGGCTATCGGCCGGTCCAAGGGAAGGCGCTACATGGAAGAGCACAAAGGGCCGATCACAAATTGGGACAGCTTTGAAAGCTATCCATGGCCGGCGCCCGATAAAGCCGGCTCTCGCTCCCTCGAGTGGTACGAGCGCAATCTTCCCGACGACATGTGTATTATCGGAAGCGGTGGTTTTGCGCACTTCGCCGAATATCTTACATGGCTCATGGGATACGAGAGCCTGTGCTACGCTCTCTACGACCAGAGAGACCTGGTGAAAGCCATAAGCGACCGCCTTACAGCAATTTTTGATGCTGTTATCAAAAAATTTCTCACTTTCAATCGAGTTAAGATAATAATGGGTTCCGACGATATGGGCTTCCGCTCCGGCACCCTGATCAGTCCGGATGATCTGCGTGAGTTTGTGCTGCCCGGTCACAAACAGATGGCGGCTCTCTCACATAAAGCCGGCAGGCCGTACATTCTTCACTCGTGCGGCAATCTCCATGCCGTCATGGACGATCTGATCGACGATGTAAGGATAGATGGAAAGCATTCCTTCGAGGACACCATTGAAGACGTGAGAGACTTGAAAGATACCTATGGCCGGCAAATCGCTTTACTCGGCGGCATTGATGTCGATTTCCTCTGCCGCGCCGGGGATGAGCAAATCCGGGAACGGGTAAGGGACACGCTTGTGCGCTGCCAGCCCGGCGGAGGTTACTGTCTGGGAACTGGAAACAGTGTGGCCAACTACATTCCCGTGAAAAACTACCTGGCCATGCTCGATGAGGGCAGACGATTCAAGGATTAGAACAGCCACATCTGTTCATCACGATCAAAAAGACGCTCGATATCCATGCCCAGCACCTCCTCGAAGCTCTTCGCTATCGGCTTTATCTGTTTTTCCACGTAATGATCGTAATCAATGGAGGCTGACAGCAGGGCAGCCGGCTGGGGGCCGTCTCTGGTCCAAACATATTCGATGACACCCTGCTGATCTTCCCGCTTCAGCATACCTGCCGCCCGTACATGAGGCGGCTGGGAACTGGTGTACGCTGCTATGGGTTTCCGCAGGGCTTTCCTGTACACCAATTTCTCATCGAGCTTGCCCGCGAAGATGTCGCCGATAATCTGTTTGATGAACCTCTGTATAGAATCCGGATTCGCTATACGGAAGACCAGTTCCAGGAGCCCGATCTGAAAAGTTTGAGCAAGATCGGTCCAATCCCTCCGTACAGCTTCCATTCCCTTCACTTCTATCCAGCCGTATCTCCCTTCGGAAGCAGCTTGCTCTCGGGAAGCTGCGGCCAATTCGGACAGGGGGAGCAGGAGACCGGCATAACCCTTTGCCCTGCCCCGGCTCGCAGCGGCGCCTTCCCTCCCCGCAGGAACAGAGAAGTTTCTCACGGGAGGCAGGAAAAAACGGTAGTAGATCTTCTCGAATTCGAGCTCCAGGAATGAGTCCAGGTCAAAGGATTCCTCTACATATCGCTTCAGTTCTGCATTGATCCGGATGCAGATCTTCCCGCTTTCCCCTGAAAGTTCCTCCTTAGATGTATCCGGCGGTTTTCCTGAAAGGACAAACAGCGAATCCGTATCCCCGTATAGAACCCGGTACCCCATATCGGTGAGGAGCTTTTCGCACCAATGCAGCAAATGCTGTCCAAGGCTTGTTATTGAGCCGGCAAGAAAGCCGGATGCGAACCTGGATCCGGATGCGCCCAACACTCCATAGAAGGAATTCATGATGATTTTAAACACGTAAGAGGCAATTTCATCTCCCTTCTTCCTGGCCTGATCCCTGCTTTTAAAAAACCTCTCCAGAAGCTCCGGGAGAATCGCTGCTTCCCGCCTGAAGCAGGCGCCGTTGGGCGCCCGAATAAGGCGTTCCCTTTCCTCCTCCGGCATACCGGATACATCTCGAGGAAGCACAAAGCTGAGCGGATCTATGTTGAAAGTCCGGATAATGGTGGGATAGAGACTTTTAAAGTCAAATACCCAGACATTGTCGTATAGACCGGTCTGCGGTCCGAGAATAGCGCCTCCGGGGGCGGAGGTCGCCGGCAGGGTGTCGACACCCAAAGTAGGCGCCGCCTTTCCCCGTCGATGCATCGCTTCGATGTAGATGTGATCAAAAGCAGCGATGCTTGTCCAGGCACGATCCAGGCTTATGCCGATGAGCATGCATCGCCGGATGGTTAGTTCCATCAGTCCGGTTTTATCCAGGATATCGATAACGAGCCGGGCATCTTCCAGGCAGTAACGGCAGAGGCTGACGGGGTCCTCCCGATACAGACGCCCTAAAGCTTCCAGTTTACTTTCATCTTTTTTCTTTTCCAGTAACTTCCCACGGTCAAGAACCGAGAGGGCGACTGTCTCGAGGCTGTAGTCGCCGAAACGCTCCGGAGCAGCCCTCACCATCCGCACCGCATCCAGAACCTGGCGTCCCGGCAGGATAATTGTGTGATAGCGGCCTTTTTCGCCCGGAAGAAATGCAGCCGGTTTATCTGAGCGTCCTATTTGAAACGGGAGTTCGAAGTGCCGGATCCTCTCAGCAATGATTCTGAAGTCAAAATCAATAACATTCCAGCCCGTTATGATATCCGGGTCCCAGTCAACTACCCGATCACAGAACACTTTGAGCATTGATTTTTCATCGGTAAACCTGAGGATATTTTCATCGGTATCGATCGGTCCGGCAAAAAGTACTTCCTGTTTCTCCTTCCCGGACCATGGGCATCTAAAGGCCAGGCCTATTGAATAGATCTCTTTACAAGCTGCGTCGGTTTCAATATCAACAGACAGTATTGACAGTGACGGCTGCCAGGATGACGGCCGTATCTCCGGATTGATGAATACCCGCTCTACTTTCCTTCCCTCTCTGCTGGGTCCGCGGATAGTCACGGAACCGTGAACGCTTCGGGACATGAGAAAGTGATCGGGAAACTTCACGTCCGCTTCATAGGTTCGGATTCCGCTGCCCAGCAGGAGTTGGGCGCCCTGCCGGCACTGCAGGACCTTGTCCCAGCTAAGCCTGATGCACCTCTCACCGTCGATGGTAGAGCATCCGCACTCTGACTGCCGTACTCCTGTCCTTTCGAGGCAGCCCAGCGCTCTATCCCGGTCGGAGTTTCTAAGGTAGAAGCCCGGCCGCTCCCTGTCCTCGACTACGGCAAAGGTCTCTCCCCCTTTCAGCCTGCCTATAAAAAAGAGCCTTGTCCGGGTTCTATTGGCATCGAAGTAAGCATGGACAATAAATCCTTCATAGGTATCCTGCATTAGCTCCCATTATGTAAAATTTAGTAAAAAATGTCTAAAAGCTTTTTTTTAGCTTGAACACGACGTATAGTTCTACTACACTTTAGATGTTGCCCGAAATTTCATAAGGATGGAGATTCTTGTCCAAATTAAATACCGAAATACCGGAGAACTACCTTGTCGATCAACGGGACAGCCAAAAGGACATGCTCGACAAACTGCAGTTTATTCTCAGCTCCACAAAACAATTCATAACCGTCATCAACCGGGACTATGAATACGAGATAGCCAACGAAGCTTTTTGTAATACCTTTCACATCAATTCTGACGCGGTTGTCGGTAAAGCGGTATCCGATATCTGGGGTATTGAAAAATTCGATTCCTCAATAAAAGATCATTTAGACGACTGTTTTACCGGCATGGAAGTAAAATATGTCGATAAATTTAAATTCGGTTTCGATATCCGGTTTATGCGTGTTGTCTATGACCCGTACTATTACAACGGAGAGGTTACACATGCCCTTGTCATATCTCAGGATATCACGAAAAGAAGAAGTTTAGAGTCCAAGGTAAAGATATTAGAGTACCGGGACCGACTTACCGGCCTGTGGAACAGAAAGGCATTCAATATCATACTGAGTAAAGAGCTGGATAAGGCAAAAAGGTCTAAGACTGAAAACCTGCGGGGCGTTCTTTTCGTCAGCCTTGAAAATTTCGCACGCATCAACCAATCCTACGGTCACGAAATCGGAGACATCCTTCTGGAGAACAGCGGATTGAAAATCAAGCATGCGCTGAGGAACAGCGATTATGTTTTTCGATTTGAAGGAAACGAGCTGACTGTAATCCTGACTCAATTTAAAAGAAACACCGATGTAGCCAAGGTCGCTCAGAAAATTAACAATGTGATTTCCATGCCGTACAGGTTCAAGGGAACGGATATTTTCATAAACTGCAAGATCGGTGTCACCGTCTATCCGGATGACGGGCACGACCGGGATACACTCATAAAAAACGCTTCGGCCGCCATGCAGGAGGCCAAGAAACGCAACGAGGGATTTATCCTGTACAACCGGGAGCTTCACCTCCAAGCCCTGGAACGTATAAAGATGGAAAGCGACATCTACAACGCCTTTGGTAAGGAGCAGTTCGTGCTGCACTACCAGCCTATAGTGGACAGAGAACGCAAGATGCTGGGCGCGGAAGGTCTGATACGCTGGAATCACCCCGAGAGAGGGTGTGTGCCACCTGCAGATTTTATTCCGGTGGCGGAAGAGTCCGGTATAATCGTATCTATCGGCAAGTGGGCTCTGTATAATGCGTGCAAGCAATTGAATAAATGGCTTGATTACTCAATATATCTCTCTGTAAACCTCTCTGCAGGGGAATTCGAACATGAAAAAATTATCGAGACTATCGACGGCGCTATCACCAGTGCCGGTCATCCGGATCCCGGACGGCTGAAACTGGAAGTCACGGAAACCGAGAGCATGAAGAATCCGGAAGATGCTATCAACAAGATGAATCAGCTCAATAGCCGGGGAATCGAGATATGCATAGACGATTTCGGCACAGGTCAATCGTCCCTAAGATACCTGAAGGTACTCCCGGCCGAAGTCTTGAAGATTGACAAGGTTTTTGTTGACGATATCGTGGAAAATGAAGAGGAGAGGGAGTATCTGGCCAGCATCGTCCGTATGGTTCACAGCAGAAAAAAGAAGGTACTGGTGGAAGGGGTGGAGACCGGAGAACAGTTTGATCTGCTCTTGAAGATGGACTGCGATCTTTTCCAGGGATTTTATTTCAGTAAACCGGTGGCGCCGGAAGTTATTGAGGACTACCTGAGCCAGGGGAAACCTCTTCCCCTAAAAATGGACGGGAAATAAACAATACACTTCAAATTGTAAATGATTGAAGTTCAAAATCTGGTAAAAACTTATAAAATATCAGAACGCAGATCAGGTCTGTCCGGCTCTTTGCGGGGACTTGTTAAAAGGAACACCCGAATAATCAGAGCGCTGGATGGGATATCCATGACCATTAAAGAAGGTGAGTTGGTCGGATACATCGGCCCGAACGGCGCCGGCAAATCAACCACAGTTAAAATACTGGCAGGAATTCTCCTTCCCGACTCCGGATTCGTCGATGTGGATGGAAGAGTTCCCTGGAAAGACAGGATCGGGCATGTAAGAAGAATAGGAATTGTCTTCGGTCAGCGAACCCAGCTCTGGTGGGACCTGCCTGTTATAGAATCCTTCGATCTTCTCAAAGAAATCTATCGCATTCCTAATAAAGATTATGAGAGAAACAGGAATGAAATCGTAGAAAAGCTTCAGATTGCCCCCCTCCTCGATGTCCCCGTCAGACAGCTCAGCCTCGGGCAGAGGATGCGCTGCGACCTGACCGCAGCCCTTCTGCACGAACCGGACATCCTCTTTCTCGATGAACCGACAATAGGACTCGACGCCATTGCCAAACTCGCACTAAGGGATTTTATCCGGAAGTGGAATCGCGAGAGACAGATAACGGTTATTCTCACCACCCACGACATGGACGATATAGAAGCTCTCTGCTCCAGATTGATCGTCATCGGAAACGGTAAAATTGCCTATGACGGCAGTTTATCCGCCCTCCATAACAAACTCAATGTAGAGCGTCGTCTGATAGTAGACCTGGAAGAAGAAACGGGTGAAGTTATAGAACAAGACGCGGTGGTAGATGCGGTTGTGGTGAGGCAGGAAGGTCACAGGGTTCATCTTGCCTTTGATCCCGCCCGAGTGGCTGCAGCCCGTTCTGAAATACCTGCCTTTCAGGGGCTTGATGGATATTCCTTTGCGTATATATGTAGGCAGCATAGCTAATGGAGAGGCTTTGTCGGAGATAGGTCTTCAGCTCTTCTGGATAGTCACGCTTACCGGGTTAGGCAGATGGCTCCTCTCACGGGGAATCAAACGAATCGTCGTACAGGGAGGCTGAAATGGCTCTGCTTGACGGTTTAACCCTGTACCGCCGCTTCGATGGAGCTTCGGTGGACATTGGGGAAAGTGGCTCTTCAAACAGCGACTATTACCGGCGCCTCTTGCCTTTTCATGGGATTGTACATTCTACAGGCAACTCTGTCTTTCTGGACTACAGAGTCTCTGGAAATCGTTAATTCTCTCCTTTACGGAGGGATGGAGACAGCCCAGTACCCAATAACTATCTATCTGCCCTGGTTCAGGAAGGTTTTTACTTTTTTCATTCCTTTGGCCTGTGTAGGCTACTTTCCCATACTGGCGATCATCGAGAAGGAGGACCCCCTGGGCTCTCCTGCCTGATTTCAGCATGCAGCGCCTCTCGCAGGAATCCTCTTCCTGCTGCTGGCTCTCTCTATCTGGCGCCTTGGAATACGCCATTACAGCTCGACGGGAAGTTAACTTACTCCCCGGGCAATTCGTGTGTAGTTTGCAGGCGGTTGTTGATTATAACTGAAGGTTATTCCCCGTCTCTTTCCTTTCTTTCCCTGGCTTCCGCAACTTTGAGCTCCCGGCCTTCAAGATCCTGACCGTTCACCATCTCAAGCACTTTCTTGGCTTCCTCTTCGGTTGACATCTCCACAAAGCCAAAACCCCGAGACTGGCCGGTATATCGATCCATAATCAGGTTAACAGAGACCACCTCACCATGCTTTGAAAACATCTCAGAAAGTTTTTCCTCTGATGTTCCGTAGTGTATGTTTCCCACATAAAGTTTTTTCGTCATTTCATCTTTCCTCTTTTTTTTGCAATGGTTACCCTTGCGTTTTTCTATCCCGATTCGTACGGCCCATATAATAAAAGCCCGGGTGTGTAAGCCCGAGCTTAGACATTATATTGGCTATCACGGAATCTTACTAACATGCATAATTTATCAGCTTTGATACACCGTGTCAAACAAAAAAAGTAACACAATTTAGCTGTGACTGCAGGTGACTATAAGTAAAACTTGACTTCCCGCAGATGATCTTTTATAGTCGAATCTGTCTTAGGAAGATGATGAAGAAATTTTCATTTTTCAGCCGCAGGGCTGTTCGACCCAAAAATGAACAACGGGATTACGACATCCTCTGGGATGAGTTGGAGCTCTGCCCTTCCGTACAGCTCAAATTCGGCATAAAGAGAAAACTTTTCCCTCTGGACCCAATAAAAACCGATCAAAGAGGCGCCCTGCACTATTCCAACAATTATATCGATCTCAAAGGCGAATGGGACAACTCGCCGGGTTTTGGCTCCCTCCTCTCGTTCAAACTGACCAACCGTTCTTCGTCCTCCGTAAGAATTACCCGTATCGTATTCCCCACCGAGAACGGCCTCAACGACTTCATCAGGGACTTTGAAACGAGCAACATCTCCTTCCTCCGAAACGGCTATCAATCCTGGTCCACTGCGAGAAGCTACAAGTTAAAAGACAAACCCCTCAGACCGTGGCTCCAGGTCATTTCCCTGGCATCGAGCAACATGGCGAACCTTCCCTCCAATACCCGTGGAATTCTCTCTTCGGAAATGTTCTCCATTATCACTGATCTCGACAATGGAGATTCTTTTTTAGTCGGGCAGTCCTCTCCCTTTGACCAGTTTTTCTATATAAGACTGAATCTATATAAAAACAAGATATTATTGAGCCACTTCGAACTGGTATACGATTTCGGCAGGAAGATGCTCGCTCCGGGAGAGACCATCGAGCTGGACGGAATAATAATGGCAAAGGGTATCTCCGCAACCCTGCAGGATCAATACTTCTCCTACATTAAAGACAGGATGAAGATAGAGATCCTTGATGACAATCTGAAAGGCTGGTGTTCCTGGTACTATTACTACAATAAAATCACACCTGAGATTATCCTAAAAAATTTAAAGCATGTTCAGGAAAGAAAACTGCCATTCGATTATCTGCAGATAGACGATGGTTATCAGAAGTACGTGGGGGACTGGCTCGTACAGACGGAAAGCTTCGAGGGCAGAATGAAGGAGCTTGCATCGACCATCAGAGATGCGGGATATATACCGGGAATCTGGATCGCCCCCTTTATAGCCGACAGAAAATCCGAGCTCGTTCGGAACCATCCCGAGTATGTGCTCAGAAATGAGTACGGCAAACCCATAACGGCGGGATACAACTTTTTCTGGCCCGGGCACATCTACTACGGTCTGGACATCACTCATCCGCGTTTCGAGGAATATATTCGGGGAGTTATCAGGCACATTGTGCAGAAATGGGGATACAAATTCTTCAAGTGCGATTTCCTGTTCGGAGGATGCCTGCGGGGCGGCAATCACCACGAGCTTGCCTTCTCCAGGGCCGAGGTCCTGAAGCACGGAATGCGGCTTTTAAGAGAGGAGGCGGGGGAAGAGGCGACCATAATCGGATGCGGAATGCCGCTGTCGACCGGCATCGGGACTGTCGAGATTATGCGCGTGGGTCCTGACACCGGGCCTTACTGGCTGAAGAAAGGAGCTTCATTTCTCAACACCGGCGCCATGGTGGGAGTGAGGAATTCCTTACGCAATTTCATGGTTCGAAGCGGCATGCACAACCGCCTCTGGCTGAACGATCCGGACTGTCTCATGATCCGGGATAAAAGGAGTCACCTGACAGGGAACGAGCGAATGACCCAGATCAATGCTATCATCCTGTCCGGAGGGCTTCTGTCGTACAGCGACGATCTATCTCTCCTCTCCGAAAAAAATTATCAGGATATTGATAAGATAAATCAATTGAACAACGCCTGCTTCCGGGGTTCACCCATAGCGCTTGACCTGATGGAAAGGGAAATACCAGAGCTCTACGACAATTCGGCGGGATATCTCGGTGTGTTTAATTTCAGAGAGTGGCCGCGGCGCAAGACAGTCTACCTATCCGATTTCGAGAAAATTACCGGGGTATTGACAAAATTAACGGATATATGGAACGGAGAGGAGCATGTTCTATCCGGGGAAAAAACATTGTCGCTTAAGAATATGCCGCCCCATTCCTCGCAGCTGTTCCGATGCGAAAAGGACAGCAGTTAGCCGTCCTCCTTCGATTTTAGCCATATACGCAGAGGTTTCCTGAAAACACCCTTCCCGCCCAGAAGCCGAAGCGTAATAATAACGGAGAGCAGATAGGCGGCGAGAAGAATGATCATTAACCAGTACTTCATCGTATTCCCATCTGCATAGCCGGAAGCGGGCAGGTTAATGGAGAGTATATAGGGAATAACGAGGAAAAAAGCTATCCCCGCTGCATACATGTAATCCGTGGCAACAGGTGTTTCGAATCCAGGATCAACGGTTCTAAGAAGGGCCAGGCCTGTGGGCAATGTGCCTGTGGAAGCTCCATAGATAATCAAGGCCCTTTCAAAATTGTGATCTTTGAAGAGTCGCGACGACAGCCATAAAACGTAGAACATCGTCACGATTCCCGAAATGACCCCTATGGTGAGAATCGGGATCCAGTGCTTTACAACGATGACCAGGGAGATTGCCGCTATCGCTGCAGTAACGAGTAAATCCACCGAGACGCCGGATATTCGTTTCAGGCTTTCGTCGTCCAGGATATGAACGACCCTGGTTTTCTCCAGTATTTTTCTGACCGGAAGAGCGAGAAGAGCGGCGAAAATGAAGGATATACCCCATAAATTTACTGCC
>CBDUZM010000067.1:0-10515 GCA_965371685.1 uncultured Spirochaetaceae bacterium
CTGCGAAAAGAGTGAAGGAAAGAAGAAAAAAGAATAAAATTGTAAGACATAAAAGTTTCTTAAACATGTTTCATCCTCCAAAATAGAAATATCTTGTATATCGTGTTACTTTTTTTGCTTTAGTAACACTATGGCAGATTAGCAGAGCAGGAAGCAACTGTCAATAAGAATGGACTAATTTATGTATGTTTTAATTTTAAGGCCTACGGTTCAGCCGCAGTGGTCTTTATTCCAGACGGTGATTACCCTGGCCTTCCTCAGCACGGTGTTGTCCTGTTTATCGATATACCCGGTTCTAACTATGGAAAGGATTGTTTCATTCTCCAGGCCGGGCATTTCTTGGGTCTCCACGACCTCGCAGTATTCCATTTTAGCCTTGTTATCGGGGAACTCTACAGGGAATTTGTGATTATCCTCCAGTATCCTGATGAATCTCCCTTGAATCGATCTCATATTCCTGACAAGCATGAGGGACGTCTTGTCAAATTTCCCCTCTCTTTCCTTTATGTTCTCATTAAGGTTTTCAAAGGCATCCAGAATCTCAAAGAGCTGAATATCACGCTCTTTTTCCCTGGTCTTAAAATCCTGCTGCTGTTTTTCCAGGGCTCTGGTCAGTTCGCATATCTTGAGCTGAAATACTACAAATTTTTTCCTAAGAAATTCCTTTTCTTTTTTCATACCTCTTTTTCTTCTAAAGGAAGATATTCCAGGCAAGGCTTTTTCACGCCTTCTGGCCTGCTTAGATCCACCCTTTCCTGTAAAGTGTTTAGCTCAATAAAATGTAGGAACCTATGAGCGTCCCGGGAAACGGGATTCATCAGAACTTTCTGGGCTAAAGCTATTTCCCTTGCCGAGTATTTTTTTTCTCTCAAGGCTCTTGCAGTTGCCTGAATTATCTCCTGTTTTGAAGCTGTCTTTGCTATATCCAGAATTTTGTAAGGATTCATTATCTTTCATCACGCTCCAGTATTTGAATTTTACTTCGTATGCGATTTATCAGCGGATGCAACTTATCCACCCTGCAGCACCAATTCAATGTATCTTCAAGTATATATAGTCTCTCCTGTCTGTCACCCGCCACGGCATCGACCCCTTTAAGAATATCATTCATAAACTCAAAGAAGCCTTCCCTCACTCTCTGGTGGCATGATTCCACCGCAATCCGGCAGGCCTTTGCCATTGCATGCTTATTTATTGCAGAGAAAAGCTCATCGATTTCCAGATCTACCTGTGTGTCATTGAGTACGTCCAGGGCGAATTCGTTTTCAGGATTGAGCTCCAGTGCATTTCTTGCCGCTGCCGCCAGGAGTTCAAGATTTAGCTGATCCCTATTGAACAAACTGATGCTTCTCCTTATCATTACCAGTGACAGGGCGTCGGCTATTGCTTTTATAGGTTTGTTCATGTGGACGAACGTAAGGATCTTCTCATATAGCTCTAACTCATCGGGCTCATGGTGACTGAGAGCCCTGTCGATGAGATCTTTCATATAACCGGGCGCCTTCTCGAAGAAGGAGGCCGATGCTTTGAAATACCGTTCCGGATTCCCTCTTCCTTCTTTCAGGCAGTGGATTCCGTATTCAAATTTCACCTTCTCCGTGCCGAAGTCCGTAAACTCAGAATCGTTCGATTCAGGTAAACCGGACAGCGCTTTCTCATATTCTCCTCTCTCAAGATACAGCAGGCTCTTGCCGGCAGGTGAGTAGTAGGCGCCTGTCGTAAGATAGTGCTTTCGGTCTGAAAAGAAATTCCGGTTTTCACGGATCAGACAGAGTATCTGACCGCTCAAGCCGAAGGCTTCGGCAAATGATGGAGTGCGGACAAGATGATGAAGATCACTCATGCCGGCAGCCAGATCATGAAGGTTTTCGACCAGTTTTTTTTCTACATTCCAGCAGGCCATAAACATCTTTGCAGACTGTTCTCCGGTCTTATCGTATTCCTGTATCAGCTCCTCGGCTTTCCGGATCAACATACTGCGAATCTGGTCCCTGACCTCGGCTTGGTCGGAAAATTTCGCCGATATTTCATAATCATACATAGCCGAGAGCCAGAATATAGCCAGTTCGGGGAGGTGTTCTGCAGAAAGCTCAGCGATTTTATAGAATGCTTTTGCATACAGCTCTAGAAGACCCGTATCCATTTTTTCAGGATAGGGCAGAAGAAGCTCCCCGACGAGCTCAAACCGTTCATTTTTCCACAGCTCTTCGATCCGGGCGTACTTGCAATATTCAACGAGATCTTTGACTCCATCCCTTGAAGTGGAATCCTGAAGATATTTAGCTTCTTCGAAAATCCTGGAATAGTCCGCTTTGTTTTCAAAGCGTTTATAGAGGTCCTCTTCCAGAAGGTCCCGAACACAGTTCTTTTGCCCTGTAAAACCGCTTTCGTTGGATTCTATGGAATCCCAGACTTTGAGGCAATCGTAGTACCTTCTCAGACTCGCAAGTACAAAGCCATAGTCGTACTTCATTCTCCTGTCTAATTTCCGCTCAAACGGACCTGCAGGTAAATCTTCCAGCGCATCGGCTGCGTCGTTTTTCTGACCCGCTCTTACAAGGCAGCAGGCTCTTTTAATGATTGTCCCTTCTTGTTTTTGATCGTTAAGTACCCGCCTGTACAGATCGGCCGCTCTTTCGAACTGTCCCTCCGCTTCTGCGGCGGCGGCGGCTTGGGAAGCATCGCGGCTATCCAAGCGTCCCTTCAATTGATCTATTCGTTCTTTGAGCCGGTCATCGCTCGAGATTGCATAGGCTTCCTCAAAACATTGAAGGGCTTTCCGGTAATTCTTCTTCCCGGAGTGCTTTTTTCCTCTTTTAACAAGATCTTTTAGCCTGAGCTGGTCAATCTCCTTTCTGCATCTTTGGATCTTATCTTTAATCTTGTCCCTCTGAGGTGCTTCAACAACTTTCTCGAATTCCCTAAGAGCCAGGAGATAGTTGCCCTTATTGAACATCTCTTCGGCCCTCTCCAATATGGTTTCCGTACTCTGCTGGGATTTCATTTCAGTTCCTCGAAAGATCCGCTACTCCAGGATGATTCTTACGCTCTCGCCTGCCTCCAACCTAAGCCTGGGATTCAATTTTAATATGGTCTCCGGTCCTGTTCTGTAAAATTTCCTGGCTATAGAATCAAGAGTGTCACCTTCCCTTACCGTGTAATCCAGGTAGGTTTTGCTTCCCTCTCGAGCAACGATCCTGTCGTATACTTCATCTGCGCGGCCTGCATCTGATAGAATCCTTATCCGGCTTCCCACCTGAACGGCATAGATATTGAGGTGAGGATTGTGATCGAGCAGGACCGGGTAGTAATGTCCCGACCCATAGTACGTTTTAGAAATACTCCACAGGGTATCTCTCCTCATAACACGATAGATCCGGAATTCCCTTTTTTCCAGATTCCCTTCACCCGGTTTTTCTTCATGTTGAGCATCTTCATGTTTAGCTTCCGAATCAATGTTTGGTTGTTCGGGTCTTCTCTGAGTAAGACCTCCCAACTTTCCAACCATACTTCTCATGGAATCCGTTAAATAGGATTGCTGGTCTTTTAATAGAATCTTGAACCGCTTATACCAGAAGTACTGGTTCGTGATAATGACCGCTATCAATCCGAAAAACAGGACGATGAAAACCCATACGGGAAGCCTCATTCCATGAATGTTCTTCTCCCCAATCGTCTCTTCCGGAAGGGAGTCCAGAACTTTGAAACAGCTTAGATCAGCATCGCATTGGGGACATTTGACCTTTTCAACAGAAATATGTTCCAGCCCGCATACAGGGCAAGTTATTTCTTCGGGCATTTACCTGGCGATATCCTTATAGATCACGCCCGGTTTGGCCTCTTCCTTATCCACAACTGAATAAGTATCAGGCATGATTTCATCGAGAAGTGAATGCGCTTTTTGTTCGTCCTTTTTCGCGAAAGCCTCCAAAATATCTTCGATATACTTGAAGAATCTGGGCGCCTTCGAGGGTTTTGTTCGCATGCAGAACTCCCCGGCTTTTTGTATCTCCATCAGTTGATTAACCGCGCCCAACTTCTCACTGAGAATATTGTTTAAATCTTTTATGGCTTTAATATTTTCCCCGTATGTTCCCTTCTCATCCATCTCTTCCAGGCGTTTCATTTTATTTCGTATTTCTTTTTGGATTCCGGTCGGAATAGCAATACCAAAGCTCCCAAGCACAGTATTTGCATAGTAGATGACAGTTCTGCTGCTACGCCCGGTTTCCGACATTTTACGGGCCTTGTCTATCTTGAGCTTTGCCTTCTTGTATATTATCTCATCCACTTCATCTGTCTCCGGGGCGACAATCCTGTTTATGTCCTTAATAACAGACAATACGCGGTGGAGCAAATCGATAATGACATAGTAGGTGTACTTGCTGCGATTAGCTTCGTTGATGGTCTGCTCTAAAGACAGATAGAGTTTTTCGTCGGCCTTACCTCTGGACAGCTTTTTCGAAAGTTTTATTTGCGGCTGTTCCTTCATGGCAGCGGAAACTTCGATGAGATTATTCTCATCGATTTTCAATGCAATTTCCACGTTGAACGTTTCCTTCTTGTCTTTTTTATCGGGTTGTTCTGCCGTGTCGAGTCCCAACCAGAGATCGCCGATGGATTCTTCCCTCTCGTTGACCATGTTGTAAAATTTCATGTGGATGAGCCTCTGCTCCGGATGAACAAGCCTGAAAACTTCGCTCTTTTCAAAGGGCAGCGGGGTGTTCTTCTCTATAAACAGGTATCTCTCATCATTTTCCAGGCGTATGTAATAATCGTGGGCGGCGGCATGCACAATGTCCAGAACTCCATGCTCGATAGTATAGGTTTCCAGATCGAATCCACAATTCCCGCAAGCTCTATCTGACTGTGATACTGTGGTGCCGCACCCGGGGCACTCGTAAGTATCCGAAAGCCTATGGCTGAGGATCGCGGCGCCTTCTGCAATAGCGAGCATCGGCCTTTCGTGGACCAATACTTTTTCTTCACCGAACTCCTGCCTCAGAGCCGCCACCAAACTTGGAATTTGTGAGCTCCCTCCAACCATAAGGACTTTGTCTATCAGATCAGGAGTGAAATCTATATTTTCAAGCATTTTCAGTGTAAGCTTGACGATGGCTTCGACTGTGGGAGCAATTATGGCGTTAAAGCGATCTTGATTCAATTCCACTTCAACATCGACACTGTCACCGTCACTGTCTATTAAGATCCCCGGTATTTCTATATAAGCCTTATCTTTTGTGCTCAACGTGATTTTAGCCCGTTCCGCCCTGGTTTTCAGCTCTGCAAGAAAGCGGTTCTTCCTCCTCTCATCCTGTTTCTTTATGAGTTCCTCTATATTTTCCAGCTGATACTTTTTAGCTGTCTCTTCCAGCACCCAATCGGCAATAAGGTGGTCAATATCCTGACCGCCCAGCCACATGTCCCCGCCTTTTCCGTGTTCGATGAACTGCCCCCCGCTTATTGTAAGAACGGAAAGGTCGAATGTTCCCCCGCCGAAGTCGAAAATGAGAACAGTCTTTGCATCGTCTCCTTTAACCGTTTCCACGCCGAAGGAAATGGCGGCTGCTGTGGGCTCGGGGAGCAGCCTGCGCACTTTCAATCCCGCCAAAACTGCGGAGGTTCTGGTGGCGTATTTCTGCTTGTCGTTGAAATATGCCGGAACCGTGATTACAGCGAACTCCACTGTGTCGCCCAGGGTTATCTCTGCATCTGCACGCATTTTTTCCAATATTTTAGCGGATATCTCCTCCGGAGTGTGCTCTTTTCCGCCCAGGATAACTGCCAGGCTGTTTTCCGACCCCCTGGAGTGGCGCTTGATTTGATAGCGCAGCTTTTGGCTTTTAATGATATCTCGTATCTCTTTGTCCTGGTAGTTTCTTCCCATTAAGCGTTTGACGGCGACAATGGTGTTTTCGGGATCCTGCTTTATCCAGTCCAGGGCATGTTTGCCTACTACATACTCCGGCTTCGAGGAGGACTTCATGCTGATAGTAACGCAGGATGGGGTTATCAGGTCCCCTTCGGCGTTTTTCAGCACTTCTGTATGAACTTTTTTTATCGCGCCAACAGAGTTGGTCGTTCCCAAATCAATTCCTATCGACTTTGCCATAGGAAATTTATAACGAGTGATTACCAGTTAGTCAAGGAGCATGGCAGACCTAAGGGATGACAGCGATTAATTATAATATCATATCCGAAAATCTAGATTTTCGGATATGATAGATTGAAGATGAACAAACCTTAAGAAAGGTTTATTTACTGATAGCGGTTTCACCCGCACATTTTTTTTACTTTTCCACTTGGCCAGCGTAAAAATGTACAGAGCCGTGCTCAGCAACAAAAAGAACATTGTATACAACAGAAAAGTCAGGTTTGACAGGCTGCCTTTAATAAAAATGGTATCTGCAGCAAACTTTGAATCGGAGAGATGGATGCTGCCCTGAACGTCCGAGTTTCTTCATCGAGCTTTGTTGTCAATTTCGCTCAGATCGAATCTCGTACTTACTACGGAATGCTTGTTATTTCCCGGCCGGTACTTGATATACGTCGTTGCCGCAATCGTGCCGTCCGGAAGCAACTCAACGCCCGGATAACCACAGTCACTACCGGCATGACTATGAAGCAGCTTGATCCGGAACTGACCAGGCCGACCGTTCCGGATATCCCCATACGTACCGACCCATGCAGCAAAGTGTCCGTGGGTTGAACTGCCCGGCGCCATATCCCGAAAGGCGACAACCAACCGGCCATCCTTTGTGTAGACGCCCTGGTGCCGATCTCCGGTCAGACCCCAGGGTGTGTCTTCCGGCGTGCTCCACGTTTCACCCTCATCACAACTGAACATCATCAGGCTCAAGCCGGTACGTGTATTCTCCCGCATCAGGCAGCAGATTTCACGCTCATTCGGGGAGCGAAAGGCATAGGGCTCGCACGGATCTCTGCCTTCAACTTCTGCGACCTTGCGCGGGGTACTCCATGTAAGACCGCCGTCCTCCGTCAGGCTCTGCAATACCTTCAGCCTTCGATCCTCACCATCAGGCCTTTGATGATAAAGCCCAAAGTAAGAACCGTTTTTACGCCGGACAATACTGCTGAATGTCATAACGCAGGGAAAGCCCAAAGGCGCCATCTCGCGCCAGGCCTTACCTCCGTCTTCACTCACAATACGAGGCATGTCGGGCTGCGCCGAGAAGACCCACAGTCGTTCTTTGCCGTCACGGTTAACCAATCGGTAGATACTCGGGCAATTCCGGTGTTTCGTGTATCCTTCGGGCAGGTATTCGTCCAGTCGAGCCCATGTCAGCCCTCCGTCATCGCTGCGCGCCATAGGCCCGCACGGTCCGCCGTGGTCGTAGGTCCAGACGCAGAACATAGTCCTGCCGTTGGGCATGAGAAGCGTGGTCGGATGGCCCTGGTACTCCTCTTCGGTTCCTCCGGCAATAATAACATGCCGATTGGTTTCACCGGATATGTCCGCCAAAGGTAGATTTTCTTTAGACATTTGCGTTTCCTCCACAGAAATTCCAGACGATTATATCACATATTATAACCGTGTATACTTTATGGTGAGTGCAAGAATTTGAATACCCCAAATGATGTACAACATGTACGTGTTGTACATCATTTGGTTGCGGTTGAAGGTTTTTATATGATATATTCAATCAACATTGATTTCCCAAAGGGGAAGTGCTATGCTTATAAGTATTATTAAGTAATGCTGTAATATGGTCCCGATTACCGGGGGAAGAATTTATAGCATAAAAATATTTTTCCTCCGACCTTTTTTTTGCAGTAAAGGGGTGTTTTATGCTTAAAAAGTATCTTGTCGTCCTGGTTTTCCTTCTTCTCCCATTCTGTTTCCTGTGGAGCCAGGGAACGAGTAATTTATCGTTGAATGTTATACCGGGAGCAAACATCCCTGTCGGCGAAAGTAAGGATCTTTACACAATAGGCACATCTATTGTTCTCAATGGCGAATACTTTTTCCCTTTTTCTACGATATTTTTCGGCAAAGGTATGTTTCGCTTCAATATGCTGCCGACCCTTGCAGAGTCAAACATGAACATTGTTGATTTTACCATAGGCGCAGGCATATGTATTCCCATAATTTCAAGACTGTATTTCAAGCTTGCCGGTTCGGGATGATACTATATCGGTATGCGGGGGGGAGATGTAGGCAGTGATCCCTGTATATCTGTTGACACGGAAATCAAATTCCTGTTGAACCGTTCTTTAAGTCTTGGCCTGGCAGCTTCTTATCAGAATTATATGTCAATCAATCAATCACGCCCGCTCTATAATGGAATCGGAGCATCCCTCGGACTGACTTACAACATCGGCGCCGCCTCAAAGGATTCAGAAATCGAGTTCGGCCCTCAATTAAACCCTGTTTTTCCTGTTTTCTACAAATACTACGATGACCACAAGATTGGCAGCACTACTCTGCTCAATAAGGAAAGAGGAACAATAAGTGATGTTAAGGTAAGCCTCTTTGTGCCGGAGTATATGAACCAACCCAAGCTCTGCATGGAAATAAGCGAGATGGAGCGTAATGAAAAAATCGAAGTTCCGCTGTTTGCTCTTTTTACGGAGGATATCTTAAAAGTAACGGAAGGCACCAAGGTGACTGCCGAGATAAAAGTGGATTATACCTATCTTGGCGGGGCAGTTGCCGGAAAAAAGGTAGAGACTCTGGTAATCAATAACCGCAATGCCATGACCTGGGATGACGACAGGAAAGCGGCCGCTTTTGTCACCTCGAAAGACCCTGCCGTATTACGCTTTTCAAAAGCCGTGGCCGCTGATATCAGCAACACGGGGAGCGGGGCGGTAAATACAAATTTCAGAATGGCCATGGGTATTTTTGAAGCTATTTCCCTCTTTGGCATATGGTACGTTGTTGATCCGCGGACACCATATGCTGAGTTCTCAAAGTCGGATTTAGAGCTCGATTACCTTCAGTTCCCAATCCAGACCCTGACCTACCGGGCCGGGGACTGTGATGATCTTTCCATCCTCTACTCAGCGCTTCTAGAATCGATTGGAATTGAAACATCCTTTGTTACGGTACCGGGACATATTTATATGGCCTTTGCCCTTGATATTGAACAGAAAGAAGCTGAAAAGCTTTTCTCCAGCACAAATGATCTAATTTTCCTGAATAATAATACCTGGCTGCCAGTGGAAATAACCCTGGTAAAAGATGGTTTCTTGAAGGCATGGCAAAGCGGCGCCCGGGAATGGCGCAATAATGAGAAGATGGAGACGGCGGCAATTTACTCTATCCATGAAGCCTGGAACACCTATGAACCGGTGGGAATGACTGAAATGGACCGCGGTATTGTCTATCCTGAATCATCCAGAGTTGTGGAGAGATACCGGGAAGAGATGAATAAGTTTGTGACCAGGTAGATCCATGAAAAGGTTGTAGAGCTGAAAGCTGATATTGCCAAAAGCGGGAATAATCCAAGGTTGATCAACAAGCTGGGAGTGCTCTATGCCAGGTTCGGCCTGTATAAAGAAGCCGAGGTTGAGTTTACGAAGGTAGTGGCCGGAAGCGATTATTTGCCTGCTATAATGAACCTTGGAAACATCCACTACCTTAACGGCAAAATGGAAGAAGCGCGGGACTATTACCTTAGAGTTCTTGACCGCTCTCCCGCCAATGCCTATGCCCTGCTTGGCTTCGCAAAGGCCAGTTTCGAGCTCGATGATTACACATCTGTAGTATCTTCATTTGAAAAGATCGAAAAGAGCGACCCGGAAATAGCTGAAAAATATAGTTACCTTGTATCGCGGTCTGAAGATACGAGCCGTGCATCATCGGCAGTTAAGGAGGCAGTCGAATGGGACGACGAATAGGATCTTTCTCTATTGCTATTGCAGCTATCCTGCTAATAATATTTATACCATTGGCATGTGACAACAACCTGCTCGAAAACCTGATAGTTGATGTAGAGAGTAGAGAGGGCGATCAACAATATATTGACCATTAACACGGACGGAAATGGAACCACCGTTCCATCCGGAGAAGTTATCGTCAAGAAGGGAGAAGTTGCAAACATCTCCGCCACACCAAACGCCGGTTATGTATTTACAAGTTGGATAGGCTCGGGAATTACCTTCGGCAACCGCTACTCGGCAGACACAACTGTGAGCCTGGCGGGGAAAACCGCCACAATCACCGCCAATTTCGCCGATGCACTTGATGTCAAGGATCTTACTGTTAATAGCGGCGGGAATGGAGTTACGGATCCTTCCGGAACACTTTTTGCCTTACCGGGTAATCCGGTAAGTATTAGTGCAACTCCCGATTACAGCTATGAGTTTGTCAACTGGGAAATAATAGGAGGTTCGCCACCGCCCGTTTTTGTGGATGAGAATTTAGCTAGCACTACAGTAACAGTAACTGCAAACTCTATTATTCAGGCAAATTTTAATCAGCTTCAATATGATTTAACTGTTACTGATGATGGCAGCGGCTATGGAACCACTATTCCGTCTGGTACCCAG
>CBDUZM010000068.1:0-10382 GCA_965371685.1 uncultured Spirochaetaceae bacterium
AAGTTTCACAACACCATATGAAGAGCCCGCAGTTTACTTCAATGCAACACGAGATGAAGAAGAGTTCAGGCGCCTGCTCGAAGAAAGCCCCACAGCGCCCCTCAACCTTAAGAGCCTTAATATACAGAGTCAGGAAGACATGCTCTGGGTTGAAGAGATGCTTGAAAAGCATGGTCCTGACAGGACGGCAAGTTATAACGATACGGGCGTGAGCAATGGAACCGGCGCGGCAAAAACGACCGAGATCCGCTTGAGGTTCAGCCCTGCCGGAATAGCCGACGCGGATGCCGAAGAATTTGCGAGAGCCGTCCAGGAACCTCTTGTGGCGCCTGCCGATCCGGTATACTCCTGTGCCACCGGCGCCTTCGGGCACTTCTACCATGCGGGAGACCCCCGTTTCAAAGAGGTGGATGATGGGCTTGATTTCTTTTTGGAGTCCGTGGCGGTCGAACCGGTGGAGCGGTGCCGGCTGTACGGCATGATGCGCTACGGAAACATGGTGTGCTCTCATGCTCCGGGACCGAGTGTTGCTTACCTTTACTATAAGGACAGGGAACCCGAGAAGGCTTTGAGGTATGTAGGTCCCTACAACAATGAGGCCAACGATCAGATTATGAGTGTATGGGGAAACTTTCTGCGTACGGGCCGCAGGGAACATCTCCTCCTGGCACAGGCATACAGCCGCAATGTGGCTGACGTGGGTACCATCCATGCCAATCCGGCGGATCCGGAAAGCGTCGGTTTAATGCACTACCACAACTGCCACCAGTGGAGCGGGGTGGGAAGCCCCTCCCATACTCTTTTGAGCGGCATCCTGACCGATTACTGTGTAACCGGAAACAGGCGTCTGCTTGAGGTTGCGCAGGAAGTCGCCGATTGGGCTGTACGCAGCCAGGAGGACTGCGGGATAATTTCCTGCCGCAACGGTGTGCTGCACCGTGAGTTTACAGGTCCGCTGTGGTCTCTTTTGGAGGTTTACAGGATTACCTGGGAGGAGAAGTACTGGGATGTGGCCGGGAAGTCGATCAACTGGTTTTTACGCACTATTAAAGAACCGGGCACATACCCGGTAAGTGTCTATACGAGAGGGGAGAGAGGAGATGAGGCGGTTGTCGAGCCTTATGACGGCCCTTTAGGCCATGCACGGGATGTATACCATCTCTATCTTTCGGCTCTTCGTCTGACAGACAGCAAAAAACTGCGGGAACACATAATTGCCGAAGCCGATTATTTTCTCTGGGAGGCACTAACGGACAACTTCGTGACAGCGGAAATGGCCAAAGAGAGTCTTACGGATCGCTCCCTTTTATGGAAATTAGATGATGAGTTTTACTGGACGCAGTGGGGAACGCACGGCGGTTTTGGAATTCCCATACTCGCTTTAGCCTACGATCTGACGGGAGATTTCAAGTACGCAGCTTTCTGCAAAGACCATCTCGAGGGCAATTTCAGGCGGCAGATTAAAAGATCCAGGCAGTATTCTCATTGGGGATTTTCATATTTATGGTTCGGCTCATATATACCACGCCTGATGAAGGTTGTTGCGGATGCGATGGATAAGGATCGGAAAGCATTGGACCGGGCGGAAAAGGAATGGAAGGAAAGGCGGGCCGAATTGGGACGCCCCGTGTATACCGGGCCGGGTGTAGATTTAAAAAAAGATAAAATGGACTGTAACGGTAATATTATCAACCGTCCTCCCTGCGACATTCCACGCCAGGCGCCGCCCAGGCAGTATAATCCCAAGACAAATTTGGGCAGACTTGGCACAGAGGATATCTGAAATTATTGAAAATGCACTAAAATAGGAGAGTACTGTATGAACGGCAGGAAGAACCATGTGGAACTCCTGTTATGGGAGCCGTCAGGGGTTGATAGAGAGCTCTGGCCCATAACAGCCGGTGTCCCCTTTCCAAAGGGGACATTAAACAATAAGGATGAAATATCTCTTACGGATGGAAAAAGGCAGCTGCCCTTCAGCGCTGCTGTTTCTTCAAAATGGAATGACGGAAGTATACGCTGGCTGCTTCTGGATTTTCAAACCGGTCTTGCCGGAAATGAGAAAAAAAAGCTGTTCCTTGAATTCGGAAATAAAACAAAGTGCATAAAATCAGAGCCTGAGGTGAATCTGCACATAACTGAAACTGACAATGAATTAACAGTTCATAATGGAGATATTAAGGTTGTATTCAAGAGAGGAATGCCATTTGATGAAGTCTATTATAAAGAGAGACTTGTAATTAAAAACGATGACCATATTTGCATGCTGCAGGAAAAGGGTAAACAATACTTCGGGCTTACCGACATTTCAAGGATAAGAATAGAGACACGGAACGATTTTAGAGTTGTTGTACGGTGTGACGGAAAATTCACGGCCTCCGACGGAGGCACATGCCTGGATTTGACTACTCGTGTATACCTTTTTGCAGGCAAGCCGTTTGTTAAAATTTATCATACGGTGACAAACTTTGAACGAAGGGATGTTTATATCGAGGATTTATCCTTTAATATTGCAGGCGCTTTTGACAACCCGGTTTCCGGATACATAACGGGACAGGGGCTGGATAATTCCATTCATCCATCTGTAGACGGACGGGCTTCTATCGGGATCAGCACTGTTCCTGTTCCCGAAACCAGATACAGTGCCGAACAACTTGCGCCGCATGTGGCCTGCAAGGAAAGACTGGCTGAAATAGACGACACCACGGAATACAGGGCTGCCGCACAATGCGAAATACGGACCGGAGACAATTCTCCGGAGAATATTCAGGGAGAAAGCCTGCTGTACCCGATTACTGCATCGGGTCTTATTTGCGGCGAGGGTCTAAGACTTGGATTAGCATGCAGCCGTTTTTATCCTCAGGCGCCTAAGAAAATCTCTGTTGACGGTAAGCATGTGAGTTTGAATCTGTACTGGAATTTTAATGATAAACCTCTGGAATTCTGGCGTGGAACTGCAAAGACACATGAGATTTCCTTACTGATCGATGGTGAGGAGAAACCTTCAGATACTGAAAGCGTTTTAGAGTATAAGCGTATAATTCTGGCTTTGGAGGAAACCGTTTTACCGACATTCGGACAATCAAACTGGATTCAGGAGACCGAAGTTTTTGGTCCGGTGTTTAAATACGACCCGGAAAAATATACCTGGATGGAGTTTATGTTCAGAGAAATGCTGGAGAAGAGATTTTACCTCAGTTCGGGGGATTATGTGCCGGGAACATGCGTATTGGATTATGGTGATATATGGAATCCGTCCCGGGGCGGGCAGTGGCAGAACAACGAAATGGATCTCGGCGGTGCAATGATATTGTATATGCTTCGTACGGGAAATCCCAGGCCTTTCCCTCTAATAGAATCGATCATCCATCATATGATCGATGTGGATACCCATCATGAGGCTGCCGATGCCGCTTGGGTAGGCGCCCAGAGATACCACCAGGTCAGGCACGGCGCGTTTTCTCCTTCACTTTTATGCCACCAGTGGCTTGAAGGTCCCCTGTACTACTATTTTTTAACCGGATACGAAAGAGCCCTGGAGGTTGCAGGGATGCGGGCGGGGGCTTTCTGCAGAGCTGTTGAATCCGGAGCTCATAGAATCAAACAGCTCGAGAGGGTCCAGGGATGGCCTCTTGTCGCTCTTTCGACTATGAATGAATATTTTCCCGAGAAAAGGTACATCGATGCATGTAAAAGTATTTTAGACTGGCTCGAACAGTGGATTAAGGAAGATGGGGATATGATCTATAAGGAATTCGGGCCTGTTCTCGAAGGAAAAGGAAATAATACTCTCGGAAGGGGAGTAATCTGCCAGGCACTGGCTCATTATCACAGGATGACGGGAGATGAAAGGGCCTTGAGTATTTTTGCCGAAGCCATGAAAAAAGCAGTCAAGCTGGTATTGACTCCCGAAGGATTGGGAGTGAAAACGAGTTTTCTGCGCCGGAATTATTATGCGCCCGGAGAAAGTGATTTCATACTCGAGGCTTTCGGCTACATGTTTGAGCTTACAGGAGAAAAAAAGTGGATTGAGTTGGGCCTTCGAAATTTCAAGCTCGCTGTTATCAAACGCAATCCCTTCAGCGGAAGGATAGGGGTCGGAGGTAATTGCACCGAAGCATTTCGTTTCTGGCCAGCTTTTTTATATTACGCGGATAAGTCCGGGATGCTCGAGGATATACAGGTATTTTAGACGGGAATATTTCCTGGGAAAATAAAATTGGTAAAATCAGGAAGATCATATTTAGTCATTCCGCATGAAAACTGGCCTGGAACCTTAATTTATTATTATTGCCCGAATTGCAGCACTGTTTTCCGCAGAAACAAGGACGAGGATTCTGTTTGTCCGGATTGTCGGAGAAAAGGATGTGAGGATATCTTTAAGGAGATAGATAACAAATTAAACAGGATATGGAATTTTTTTAATGCAACACTGTGCAAAGAGGGTCCGTGGGGACGATTCCGTTTTACCGCGTCAGGTGAGGAATCATATTCACTATGGGCCAGCCTGCAGGCCATGTCATTGTATGGAGAACTGCGTGCGGCAGGAATCGAGCCGCCGTTCAAGATAGATCCTGATGCCTGGATTGCCATTATGCTGGCTCACCTGAATGGAAAAACGGGACTGATCGACTACCCCGAAAACGAAAGGGGAGGGAAGGCGCCGGATTTTGTAAAAGACTCCTATTACATTTCAAGAGCATTTGATTCTACACTTACAAACAGACTCTTTATTTCAGGACGCTATTCTTTACCGCTTGAAAAAAGAATACTGAATGATCCCTTTTCCGGTTTTGATGATGCATTACAATTTCTGGAAGATCAAAAGCTAGAAACTGACCCCTGGGGCCACTGCAGTCATATTGCCCGTGGAATATTGAACCATGTTGAAATACTTAAACAGGAAGGGCGCTCTGATGACGGCATGGGCGAATTCGTAAGACGGTGGCTTAAAAAAAAGCAAAATCCCAACACAGGATTCTGGGGGGGAGGAAAGCTTCACTTAATAATGCGGCAAACGGCGTTATGAAACTTTTCACTGCATATGATACTCTGAACTGGCCGATCCCCCGTATGAAAAAAATTGTTGATACAACTCTAAAAATGCAAACATCTAAAGGGGATTGGGGGAGCAAACAATCCGGCTGCTCGGTATTTGATCCTCTTTATAATCTTTGGGTTATTCGAAAACGAATCCCTGATTACAGGGTCAACGACATTAATGAAGCGGCGGCAAAGTGTTTTATAAATTTCAAAGAATACTGGTCTGAAGAAGAGCATTTTTTTATAGACAGACCCGGCTGTACTGCCAATTGGGATGGTAAGCACGCTATGGCCACACCGCTTTACATGGCGCAGCTCATTCTCGGTCAGGAATATTTCGGGAAGGCATCTTCATTGAACAATTGGAGGATAAAATGAAAATGGAGAGACAATCGAACAACAACCATTCCGATAACCTCTACCTCCATGTCAACACTCTGGCCGGAGCTTTTAATTTCTTCGATGATGAGCTTCTTACAGAGGCGTTTGAGAAGGATTATCTCGATCAAATCAAGTACTCCGAGCGCAACTATGACGGGAAGATTCGCAATCTTTCACCGCTTGAATATCGAAAGGAGCTGGACGACCTGGTCCGGGAAATCAACAGAAGACTGGGAACTCCCGAATTTGGAAACGGTATAACTGTCAGGGTCTCCTGGATGCACGGATCGAAAGATCTTCCGACTCCCGAAGAGATCGACAGGGCAGGCGGGTATTTAATCGTCAAATGCTTCGTCCAGTCCTATTTCTTCAACCGTGCCCGGGAAAGGGGGATGAGGGTTGGGCCGTATATGGAGATGCGGATCGATCAAATTATCGAGCTCATGGAAAATATGGGGGGCGAAAAAGTCTGGTGGTTCATCGGAGACGAACCTTTCAGCAGTTACCACTGGCACGGCTATTTGATGAGGAGTCGGCAGAGGGGTGGTCTTGAGCCGTTCAAGTCCAGGCAGGAAGCGCTGGAGAGCTACAGGAAATTTGTGCTCGGGCATCAGATGGGATCTGAAATGCAGCGGGCATTTTACAGAAGCGATGAGTATAAAACCGAGCTTGAAGAAGCCGGTGAAATGTCTTTCTATCCCCTCGCGAAACGTATGAACCTCGATCTGAAGGAGCTCAATATTGCGTCCGGAAGCACAGCACCCATGGATGCCCACTATCAGTTCGAGCTGAATTTCTCAAGAATGTTTATCCTGGAGAGAGTGTTTTTAGGTGGGATTCAGATAGGGATTGCCTTTGTACGGGGTGCGGCAAGGCAGTACGGCAGGTACTGGGGAATGTATCAGGAAATATGGGACGGCAAACAGTTTGGAGCGATAAGCTACACAAGGTTTGACAGGAACTTAAAGAGGGTGGCCGGTTTCACTCCCGATATGCTACTGCGCGCCAGGCTTGCTGCGTTCTTTTCGGGCGTCCACATCAATTTCATAAAAGGCGCGAACCAGACCCATTTTGCGCCGGGTAAAGGTAAGACGCTCCAACAGACCCCGGTGGCCGAAGATCACAAGAGACTTGCGGATTTCTGTCTCCGAAAACATCCGGTAAGGGGTGAGACCCATACTCCAATGGCCCTCCTTCTGGAATACCGGCACGGCTGGACACCCGTCTGGGCCGAAGAGGATAAGGTGTGGGGAGCGATGCCGTTCGAGGAAGGCGATTACATGATCAGCAACTTTTTCGACGAGGCTTTTCCGCGCCGCACCGCTGCCTGGAATCAGCTTCCGCTACCCCCCGGCCATCCTTTTGGAAGGCGCTTCTTTTCACTTTCACTGAAGCACAGAACAGAGGAATACTCCCGCAGACTGCGCAGGGGCTATGACCACCGTCCCTACGAGCACAGGTGTCTGACATCTTCCCGGTGGGGGGACAGCTTTGACGTTGTTCTTGAAAATTGCAGTCCGGAGGTGCTTCGACAGTATCCGGCGATTCTCATGCTCGGAAGGATAAAATTTGAAAGTGACCTGGCAGTCAAGTTACGGGAATATGTAATGGCGGGAGGATGCCTGCTCGTGAATGTGCGGCAATTAGGAGTTGATGCCGATAATTTCTACGACTTTCTGGGAATCAAACTCACCGGCGAACAAAGCACCGGCATTGAGTCGCACTGCAGAATCTGCGGCAGCCGCTTCGAGGAGCCTCTATATCGCTATTCCAGGGTTGAACTCTCCCCTGCTGCTGAAGTGATGGCCGTCAATGAGCATGGCGATGTTCTGATTGCCGAACATCCTTTTGGCAAAGGCAGGATAATCGTGACCACTCCTCATTACCTACAGGCTTATGACGGCGATGAGCAGCTGGAAGAGGGGCGAAGACGATTTACGGTTTTTCTTGAAATAGCCAAAGATATGATAACTCACTGGACGGATAGATTCTCTCCTGTAAAAGTGGAAGGACCGCCGGTGGAGTACATAGTAAACCGTGCCGGAGAGGATATCGTTGTCACTTTGATCAACAATGAGGTTACCGAGTGGCAGGGCACTGTCACAACCGGAAAACTCGATGAACCTGCGAAGTGGAATGTCCGGGAATGGTGGGAGGATAAGCCCGTTCCATCGGAGGTAAAAAATTCAGTGTTGAATGTTGCGGTTTGTATACCGGCATGGAGCTTCAAAGTTATAGCCATATGCCGGAAACCTCGGAATTGTAGCACAGTATGAAATCATTGCTCTATGCGCATGAGGGCTGTTATCTTTCTCTTCCCGATGACCGCTATCAAACTCATGACTCTCCCTTTTTCGATGAAGAGCTTGTAAAAAAAGAAACACGGCTTTTAAAAGAGGAGATTGCCGGCGCAGCTGCCTTTGGATGTACAGGTTTCGTGCACCTGATGGCGGGTATAGAGGATTTTATCAGTTACCGTTTTATGAATCATCCACAGGCTGACAGGCGGGAAGTACGGGCACAGGGTCTTTCCCGTGCTCTTCGTGAATTAATTGATTTTGCTCATGATAATGGAATGGAATATTTTATACAGAACTATGAGTTGCTATTCGATTCATGGGTAGCAGAGCATCTTACCGAATCCGATATGCATGCCTTTTTACTTAACCGATATAAGGAGTTTTTTGATATTACCGGTGTAGACGGTGTTGTTGTTACTCCTTCGGAGGTACACAACAGGGGGGGCTGCAGGTATGTGGATTTCAGAAGGTTTTATAATACGATATCTGTAATGGCCGGAGATTTTTTATCTGTAATAACAGAATCCTTGGGAAAGAAACTGCGGTTTCGCCTCTGGCTTCATGTAATGAATGAATCCGACTGGAGGAAAATGCAGATCGAACTGCCAAAAAATCTCGTAGTTACGGTTAAGAATACAGCCGGGGATTTCTGGGTGGGCGCCGGCCAAAATCCTGTAATAACCCATTCTGATAAATCACAAAAGCTGAGCGTTATTTTTGATATATACGGTCAGTACCACGGCTGGGGGCGACTTCTCTACATTGATCCTGATTGGCCCGAACAAATCCGAAATTTACGAGAACGGGGGAATTTTGAAATCCAGGCATGGGGAAGCTGGAGCCCGTCATGTATCTGGCCTAACGAGGACACCAATTTTCTCGCTGCAGGATATAAGCACTGTGCTGCTCTCTATCATGAGAACGGTATTTGGGCGCAAAACCGATTGGGCGCCAGGTTCGCTTTCGGGTACCTGCTTTCTCTGCTGGAAGATGAAAGCACTCAGCAAAATGCAGTCATTAAAACATCCGAAAGATGCGGCCTTGATTCTGATGTTGATCGTCTGGCAAATATATTTCCTCATGTAAAAAATCTTTGGAAAGAATATTACCTCCCTGCGTCAAAGGGGTTTTATCCCCTCCTCTCCGGTTGGACCATGATATTTCAGCTTCCCCGTAAAACCTGGCGCGATTTTTTACGCAATGAAGGCCGGCATATAATTTATAGATCGAACGACAGCATGAAGAAGGACCTTGAGATTTTAATGAAGGAGGGGCGGAGGTTAAAGAGTACAGAGCTTGCGGAAATCTGGAGGCTGACCGAGCTTTTTTTCGAAACTCAAATTCTTATACGGGAAGCGGCATGCATAGACCCTTCTTTTGCTGATGAAGATCTGTCCTCTTATAATTCAACCCGCACGCAAAGACTGGAAATATGTGACAGACTGCAAATTATTCTGAAGAGGTGGAAGGATTTTCCGGTTGAAGCTGTTTCATGGTGCATGACAGATTTCGATGCATCACGCCTTGCAGTCAGGCCTTATTGGCTTAGAGCGGGGTCCCTGCAGGAATATGAAAAGATACTTCGTCTTGACATTGTAAGGGAAATCCCTGAAGAAGATGCGTTTGGGTTTTACGCCTGGGATGGGAAGTAAGATGGGTATGGACGAGCAGGCATGAGACTTGTCGCAGGAGGCATGATTTGATTCGCGACCTATATGACGACTATGCGGTAATCCAGAGCGGATTTTGGCGGCTGGAGGTAGATCTGGCCAGGCCGCGTATTACAAGCCTTCGGGCGGATCCGCAGGGGATGGTTCAATACTGCCAGGAAATGCTGGAACCGGGTTTCGGCGGCGAAAGTATCGCCGAAACTGCGGACGGTGTTTTCCGTTCCCGCCACAGCGATGGGCACAAAATTGAAACAGTAGACGGAAAAAGCCTATGCATTCTCGGCATTCGTCTGGGCGATTTTGCGGAGGTGGATTGGACCGTTTCTCTCGAGGGAGAAAGAGAGGATATCCTTCACATAGAGATCGTCCGGCGTATGCTCCGCGACGTTCCCTTTGTTACCGAAATTCCATTCGGATTTCAGTGCCTGCGCGAGTTCGCATTCTGGTCGCATCCTTCGCTGCGATTCGGACACGATCCGGCCGGTTCATATAACGCCGGCTATTCGTCTCCGGAAGAGGTGGCGAAACGGCGGGTCATAGGATACCACTCAGCAAGCGAACTGCCGGAATTCTTCATCCATGGATCACCTTCATATCCCGACCTTGCCATGAAGCTTTCCGGAGGGTGGCATCATCTGGAGATGCGATACAGCCGCCACTTGACATTCGGGGTGAGCTCGAGGGACTTCTCCAAAGAGATCCGAACAGCGCCTTGCCGGGAGGGATCGTGGGTCATGAACCTGCGTTCTGTGCGCCAGGGCGACTCCGCGCCGGTAAGCTTCCATTGCGGGAACGAACGTCTCAACCGGTTTGTGCCGGCTTTTTTTGACGCCTACCTGCTCTCAGGTCTTGCCTGCGACTTTGAGTATTTCGGAAACAATCCGTACCGCCACGCCTATGCGCCGGGCGCTGTCCACTTCATGACCCGCGGGTATCTTGTGTCCGACCGCCGGCGTTGGTCGGAGCAGCAGGGGGACATGGAAGCTCG